>CAZOUJ010000086.1:4553-7035 GCA_964582955.1 uncultured bacterium | reverse complement strand
TGACGAAAGAAGAAGTAAAAAAGATAGAAGGGATACTTGATTATAGTTGCGTATTAATAAAATAAAAAGCCCCTGAATACAGGGGCTTTTTATACTCGTGTTGTTAGGGGTGGATTTTTTTTCAGTGTATGAATTTGTGCAGGATCAAGGTCACGCCGATAATATTCAAATATTTTTCCCGTGTCCCGCCAATTTTCAACACGATTTATAATTTTGATATCACCTGTAAAATTTGAGGAGACTCCCAGTTTGACATGTCCTGTGACATAACGGATAGACTCTCTTTTTTTTGCCCAATTTAAATAAACCCGTTTCAGCATTTTAGCATATCCACATCCTTTATACTTAGAAACAACAACAAATGCATAAGTGTAAAAGGTATTTCCTTTACCAAAATTTTCATCTGTCCTTGCCCATGGCTCATGGCTTAATTCTTCAAGCAAAATACCGATGATGTATCCGATAATATCACCACGGTATCGAGCAATGAAGGGTAGTGATCCAGGTTTATTAAAATATTTTTGGATGGTCGCGTTGGTAAGAACGGCTTTTTCACCATATTCTTTTTCCAAGTGTTCAGAAATAGCAAAAAGATCAGGGTAATCTTCTTTTCCTACATGTTCAAGAAGTTCAATTTGAAACACTCCACTGGAAGCAATTATACGGGATTTTGTATTTAATTTTGTTGTTAATGAGAGCTGTTCCACAGCTAAAATTACATCATCAGGGAATTGAATTTGAATGAATAATATTCAAATCTTGCACTCGTGACATTTCATTTGCGAAGTAAATTCAGTGTATGGTTTCATTTAATAATAGATTAAAAAAACATATAACCGATCTATCTTCCTATTTATGTATTGGCCTGGACATTTCCCCAAAATCTCTGGGGAGTTCCTGTTCTCTTTCTCAATGTATTGACCACGCTAATAGGGTTATTGATGCTACGATAGACTTGGCAGCAGCATTTAAACCCAATTTGGCATTTTTTGAACAGTGGGGCAGTGTTGGATACAAATGGCTGGAAGACATGATGGAATATATAAATAATGGAACACTTACAATTGCAGATGGCAAAAGAGGAGACATTGGTAATACAGCTGAGAAATATGCGCAATCTATTTTTGATCATTTTGGGTTTGATGCGGCTACGGTCAATCCATATATGGGTGAAGATGCTATCGTTCCATTTATTAAACGTCCTGATAAAGGAGCATTTATCCTGTGCAAAACATCAAATCCATCATCAGGTGATTTTCAAAACAGCCAGAATGGGCAAAAACATGTATTTGAGATGGTAGCAAGAAAATCTATGGAGCTAAACTCTGCGAAAAACGTGGGCTTAGTTGTAGGGGCAACCATTCCCGAAGAAATAAAGACAGTTCGCCGTATTGCTCCGGAGCTCCCATTTCTGATTCCTGGAGTAGGTGCACAGGGCGGTGACTTAGAGAAGAGCACGCAATATGGTAACGAAAATGGATTGGCATTAATTTCAATATCTCGGGGAATTATTTTTTCCGGTGATAAAACTGAAAAAGCTATTCGTTCAACTGCTAAAGATTATAAAGATAAAATGATGGACCTGGTCCATGGATAAATCAGAAATTACATCATATTTCAAATCTACTGGAGCTCTTCTTGACGGGCATTTTCTCTTAACCAGTGGTAGACACAGTAATAAATATTTTGAAAAATTCACACTACTCTCAAATCCCGATGTCGTAAATAAACTCTGTAAGCCAATTTATTCGATATACAAACACAAGAAAATCGACATTGTATTGGGAGCTGCAACTGGTGGAATCATTTTAGCGTATGAATTGGGGAAACAGTTGAAAACAAAGGGGATCTTTGCAGAACGGGTGAACGGAGAGCTAGAATTCAGGCGAGGTTTTTCCTTGGGGAAAGATCAAAGGATATTATTGGTAGATGATGTTGTTACAACTGGCGGTTCTGTTTTTGAACTTATCAGTTTGACCCAATCTACTGGAGCAAAAATCACTGGAATTGCCGTAATGTTTGACAGAACAAATGGTGAGATTGATTTTGGGCACCCCTTTTTTGCAATTCATTCAGAAAAAATTGAATCCTGGGAAGAGGAAGGGTGTCCTCAATGTATGCAACGAATCCCGATGACGAAACGTGGTAGCACAGGTAAATAGAAAACAATATGAAAAGGAGAGAAAGATGATACGGATCATATATACTGTATTTTTAGGAATATTTCTTATTACAGGTTGTTCAAAAAAGGAAGTTGAAAATACAATCCACGCAAAGATTGAAACTTCAAAAGGAGATATAGTTCTTTTATTGGAATTTGAAAAAGTGCCGATGACGGTAGCTAATTTCGTAGGATTAGCGGAAGGAAGTATCGAAAATTCAGCAAAAACAAAAGGTGAACCCTATTATGATAGTACAAAATTTCATCGGGTCATAAGTGATTTTATGATACAAGGGGGTGACCCAAGTGGTACCGGAAGCG
>CAZOUJ010000086.1:0-4543 GCA_964582955.1 uncultured bacterium | reverse complement strand
GGGATATAAATTCCCTGATGAATTTCATCCTGATTTGAACCATTCAAGTGCAGGTATACTTTCTATGGCAAATTCGGGACCTGGTACAAATGGAAGTCAATTTTTCATTACCCATAAAGCAACCCCATGGTTAGATTTAAAACACACGGTTTTTGGTCATGTGGTTTCAGGAGACACTGTTGTAAACACTATCGAAAAGGATGATATTATCGAGAAAATTACTATCCTGAGAAGCGGGGAAGCCGCAGACACGTTTTATGCTGATATTTTGTTTCAACAAGAGCGGGAAATAAATGAAGGAAAAAAAAGCGTTTACAGGGAATATATTGAAAATGAGAGCGGATTAAAATACTTCATCTTAGAGGAAGGGGAAGACGAGAAACCTCAAATAGGGGATACTGTTTCAGTTCATTACGAAGGATTTCTTGTTGGTGGATCAAAATTTGATTCTTCGTATGATAAAAATGAACCTTATGAGTTTCAGCTCGGAAAAGGACAGGTTTTAGCTGGCTGGGAGGAGGGAATCGCCTTACTGAGTGTTGGGTCAAAAGCAAAGTTTATCATCCCGCCGGACTTAGGTTATGGTCCGATGGGACGGAGACCTGCAATTCCGCCGAATGCCACATTGATATTTGAGATTGAGTTACTGGCTAAAAGGTAAATCACTTAATTTTATTTTTCAATCTTTCTTTTAATTCTAAATGAAAATTTGATTATGGTTGGTTGTAAGAGTTACTATAATAGAAAAGAGAAAACAATAATATCAAATTGCCACTCTTTTCTCATTTTATATTCCAGAAGTTGGTGCACAGGGTGTAGATATGGAAAAAAGTGTAAGAAAACAAAAATGGGATCGCACTAAATACTTTTCAGCATAAAAAATTTAACATTACAAAACCAAAGAAGTAATCATTGTTCGGAATATATTCACGATTAATCGGAGTAAAGAGGGAATTCATTTTAGAGTTTCAATATACCCATTCACTTTAAGAAAAATTCATCAAATCCTAGGAGCAGGTAGAGAATCATCAATATATACAAAATATTCCGCTAACAAAACGTGGAAGTACCCGTAAAAAACAAAATGAAAAGGAGAGAAAGATGATACGTACCATTAGTATGATATTTTTTGGGATTTTCCTGATGGCAGGATGTTCAAAAAAAGACAATGATACGAAATCGGAAGGTAAAGAGATGCCGAATCAAACTAAAAATAGAAATGAAGGTAAAAGTACAATGCATGCAAATATAGAAACTTCTAAAGGAGAAATAGTCCTATTTCTCGAATTTAAAAAAACACCCATGACTGTAGCAAATTTTGTTGGTTTAGCAGAAGGTAATTTGGCAAATACAGCAAAACCAGTAGGGGAACCCTACTATGATGGCATCAAATTTCATAGAGTGATTAATGATTTTATGATACAAGGAGGGGACCCTACGGGTACAGGAGGAGGCGGACCGGGATATAAATTTGCTGATGAGATCCACCCTGATCTAAAACATAGTGGTGCAGGAATTTTATCTATGGCAAATGCAGGACCGGGAACAAATGGCAGTCAATTTTTTATTACCCATAAAGCAACTCCTTGGTTGGATGGAAAACATACGGTTTTTGGTCACGTAATTTCGGGTCAGGAAGTCGTCAATAGTATCATACAAAATGATATCATTGAAAAGGTGACCATAACTCGAAAGGGTGAAGAAGCAGAAAGTTTTGATGCCCCGAAAGTTTTCAAACAAAAACAGGAAGAAATTACTGAGAAGAAAAAATTAGATGATCAAAAACAAGCAGAAGGACTTTCAAAGCTGACTGAAGGCGCAACTACAACAGAAAGTGGATTAAAATATGTCATCTTGAAAGAAGGAGATGGAGAAAAGCCACAATCTGGTCAATCCGTATCTGTTCATTATTCAGGTTATTTGGTTGACGGAACCAAGTTTGATTCATCTCACGATAGAAATAAACCGTTTGAGTTTCCTCTGGGCAAGAGGAAAGTGATTAAAGGGTGGGATGAGGGTGTTGCACTACTAAATGTTGGATCTAAAGCTAAGTTTATCATCCCTCCGGAGTTGGGATATGGAACAAGAGGTGCGGGAGGACTTATTCCGCCTAACGCTACTTTGGTTTTTGAGGTGGAGTTATTGTCAATAAAGTAGTTCCGTGTTTTTCATTCTCCACTTTTTATCTCCAATTTAAATGAAAATCGGTTTAGGGCTGGGCGGCGGCGGTGCCAGAGGATTGGCACACATTGGAATTTTTCATGTTTTACATGCGCATAAAATCCCCTTGTCTGTTATAGCGGGAACCAGCGCAGGAGCAATTGTAGGAGCAATGTTTGCCGCTACACGTGACCCTGCATGGATAGAAGACAGATTTAAGAAATTTTTTAAACATGATGTTTTTAAAAAACTGGGTACAGATCGAATGATACCTGTTTCTGGAGAGAGTTTTCCATTGACACAATTTGCTCAAAAAATCAGAGATAGAATGGTCATTGCCTTATCCATGCAAAGGTCTTCTATTGTGAAAAAATCACGTCTGAAAGATGCTCTATCTTTTTTGATTCCGGTGGCGAAATTTAGTGAATTATTAGTCCCTCTTAGAGTAGTATCAACTGATTTGGTTTCTTCAAATACCATTGTCCATTCAGAAGGTGATCTTGTTGAAGCTGTAGTTCAAAGCAGTTCTATTCCTGGTTATGTTGAACCTACTTTGGACGGTGATGCGGTTATTATTGATGGAGGAATCGGAATGCCAAATCCTGTAAGTCTGCTTGATGATGCAGATTTTTTAATCTCTGTGGATATTAAAAAGGAACTTATAAACCATAAATTGGATTTAAATATCTATGATATACTTCAAAGGTCTCAAGAAGTCACACATTATAAATTCTCATCTGGTCTCGCATCGAAAGCTCAGCATATTGTGCGACCCAAGGGGATGCATTATCATTGGGCGGAATTCAATAAAATGGATTCACTGGTCAATAAAGGGAAGGCAGCTATGGAAGAAAATGTCCAACAATTAAGGAATGAGATCAAGACATATTTCAGTTATTGGTCTCGGATTAAACGCTTATTTGGTATGCGATGAATCAATTACCTTTATTAATTTCAATACTTGATAATTAATGATCTATTCTACATATCTAATTAGACTGATACTGTTGATCCTTGGAATCAACGTATTACCGGCTCAAAAACTGGAACCTGTAACGCTGTCCGGAAAAGCAGAATCTGATCCCAGGGCAGGTGAAGTTGTCAATCTCTCTATCCATACGGAATTAGATGAAGGCTGGAAAATTTGGGGTGTCTACAACGTCCCAAAAGGTCCTATCTCTACTACCTTTGAAACTACTGATGAGAAAGTAAGCAAATCAGGAAAGGTGAGAGAACCTGTACCTATTGTAAAATTTGATGAAGGGTTTGAGATGGACATCCCCTATCATGAAAAAACATTGGATTTTGTTCTTCCAGTTTTATTAAAGAATGATCTTAACACTGGGAATACTGAATTGATGGTATCGGTCCGATATCAGACCTGCAATGACCGAATGTGCTTACCACCCAAAACAGTGGAATTGATGGTTCCGCTTTTTATTGATTCTGGAAGTGCTAGGAGTGATAAAATTTCATTTTCGGAAATCTCTGGAGCAAATGTAGTAGGCACCTCTCAGTTGGACATTGCTATCAAAGAAGGAATTCTGTCATTTATATTATTATCCCTATCCATGGGTTTTTTAGCCTTGTTAACACCTTGTGTATTTCCGATGATCCCCATTACTGTATCTTTTTTCACCCATCAAGGAGAAAAAGATGGATCAAACAAATTCAAGCAGGCATTTACCTATACATTTGGGATTATCGGAACATTCAGTGTGTTAGGATTGCTTCTTGCTGTAACCTTAGGAGCTTCAGGTGCGAATCAGTTAGCAGCCAATCCCTGGGTGAACTTATTCATTGGCGGATTATTCATATATTTTGCTCTATCTCTCTTTGGAATGTATGAGATCCAGTTACCAGAGTCTGTCAGACAATTTTCGGTAAAACAGGAAGGAAGAGGAGGTTACGTAGGAACATTGTTCATGGCGTTGACTTTTACCCTGACTTCCTTTACATGCACAGTCCAGTTCGTGGGATTATTACTTGTAGCAGCTTCCCAGGGACAATGGTTCTGGTCACTGATTGGTATGATTGTTTTCAGCACAGCTTTTGCGACCCCATTCTTCTTTTTGGCATTATTTCCACAGTATTTAGCTAAAATGCCTCAGTCCGGTGGTTGGTTGAACTCAGTAAAAGTGGTCATGGGATTCTTGGAAATGGCTGCAGCATTCAAGTTTTTCAGTAACACAGATTTGGTATGGAATTTGGGATTTTTTACACACACATCAGTTCTGGCGGTCTGGACAATCATTACACTTTTAACCGGTGTCTATATTTTGGGTTTAATTCGACTTCCTCATGATTCCCACACAGAAACTGTATCTGTACCTAGATTGATGTTGTCAACGTTCTTTCTTACATTTGGTCTTTACTTAGGGAC
>CAZOUJ010000085.1:2919-7048 GCA_964582955.1 uncultured bacterium | reverse complement strand
CAATCCCGTGGATTCTGAGACATAATCTACAATTTCCTGTTTTGTCATGTTAATTCTCCAGTGTCCAGAGAAAGAGAGGCAGTGTCTGAATAAATCCATATGCCCGTTCTTCCAGTTCATTAAAAAAATAGTCTAAAAGGCGATATCGTTTCTTCTCAGGATAAATTCGTTCCGGAATTTCCTCCATACTAGCTAAATGCCCGGCCAGTGATACCGCATCATCCAATGTCCCCAACGTGTCAACCAATCCTAAATCATAGGATTGTTCACCGGTAAAGACCCTTCCATCAGCTAAAGACAATACAAAATTTTTATCCAAAGAACGGCCTGAAGATACCGCATCAACAAATTGACTGTGCAGATCGTTCACTACGGACTCCAATGCTTTCCGGTCCTGTTCAGTCACTTCCCGGGTTGGACTTCCAATATCTTTAGCGGCACCGGAGCTGATAGTCTCAAACCGCAACCCAATTTTTTTCAATAATTCAACTGCAACAGGATATTCCACAATGACACCTATACTTCCCAAAATAGAACCACGGTTCGCAACGATCTTATTTGAACCTACAGCAGCATAAAATCCCCCAGATGCTGCCAGCGAACCCACTGATGTCACCACCGGTTTCTCCAGAGAAATAGATTTTAGTTTTTCATATATTTCCTGGGAAGGCGCTACTGCCCCTCCGGGACTGTTCACTTGCAAGACAATGGCTTTTACATCAGACCGTTCTGCAAAAAGATCCAAATCTTTTAACAGATCTTCTACATCAAAAATTGGGCCTTCCAGTTTAACGATTCCTACCTTCTCTCCTGAAACTAATCGTTCCCCGGAAGAAAAAAGCAACGGAATACGGCTGAAGACAAATAAACCAAAAATGACTATGAGGCTTATCCAGACCCAGCGATTGGTTTGAGTTGGTTTGTTCAACCTTTTTTCGTCCAAATGGTCAATTTCTGACCGGGAAAAATATATTGACCATATTTCAGATTATTCCACTTACGGATTTTACTAGCTCTTGTTTTATAGTCTTCGGCAATATGACCCAAAGTGTCATTATTTTTAACAGTATATATATATTTTGAATGAGTAGACGCTAAACTGGTTACTACTGAATTTTGTTTTATAAGTACACCACGGGTAGGAATAGTTAATTTTTTTCCTTGTCTGATTCTGTGTCTATTTTTTATCTTATTTATAGAAGCGATGTCATGAATAGATATACCATATTTTCTTGATATAGTCCACAGGCTTTCGCCTTTTTTTACTCTATGAAAAACGTACTGAGGTGAAAATCTTTGGTCTTCAGGAAGCGCATTAAATTCATTTAAAAATCGATTTTTTGTACCTAAAGGTAGTTTAATGGTATAAGCACCATCTGCAGGTGTAGCGCTTTGCCTCAGTTCTGGATTAAAATCTTTAATAGTCTTTAATTTTATTCCTGCTGCCATAGCTAATACTGATAAATCTGCACTTTTTTCCAATGAAACAGTATCATATTTCCATGGTTCTCCTTTTATTTTATCTTCATCAAATCCAAACTCTTTAGGATTAGAAGCTATAATTGCAGCAGCCAAGTAATATGGAATATAATTTCGAGTTTCTCGTGGCAAGGAATGTAACTGCCAAAAATCAGATGTTCTGTGAAGACGTTGCGCTCGATGAATCCTTCCTGAACCTGCATTGTAAGCGGCTAAAGCCAAATACCAATGATCAAACTCTTTATAAAGATCTTTTAAGTAACGACATGCAGCGATTGTAGCTTTTTCAGGGTCCCTCCTTTCATCAACATACCAAGACCAATTTAAATCATATATTTTTCCTGTTGAAGAAATAAATTGCCACATACCTGCAGCTTTTGCATGAGAATATGCCTTTGGATTGAAACCCGATTCAATCATTGCTAGATACAACAACTCTTCTGGGAGTTCATGTTCTTTCAATATAGATAGAATCATAGGGCCATATTTCTTTTTCCTTTTCAACCAGATCTCGAACTGTTTTCGCCCTTTTGTTTGAAAAAAGTTAATAAACTGACCCACTTTTTTATTTTTCACCAATGGGATGTGGCCGTCTCTATCATCAAGCACGATAAACTGTGTTTCTCCCATCTCTACTTCCAAAGGTTCGGTAAATTCCGTCACATCCTTCCTAAATTGTTCGGCAGTGTGAGGAACATCTGCTTTACTCAGTGTAATAAATTTATGTCCATATATTTTAACCATGGAATCTTCAAACCGTTTGAACTCTTCTCTGTCTGCTTCATTCATTTCACCTAATTGATCCGCTTCTGTCAATAAATCAAAGATTCGGTCCAAAGTATAAATAACTTCCAATGTGTCTTCCCAAACATCTGCTATGAGCGCATCAGTTAATAGTACTTTAACATCCCGCAGTAGCTGTGGCAACCTGTTTTCTGTTTCCAGAAACCCGTTGCCGTTTGTTTCCTTGACCGGTATTATCAGGCTGTCAGTAATTGTACTTTCATCATAGATGGATACAGATGATGAATCCCTTCCAAAATATATTGAAAGTAAAATAACAAATGAAAATATCCGTGTAACTTGTTGTATCAAAAGGATTTATAATTAATTAATGGGGCGGAAATTAGGGGAGATTGATAGGTGTGTCAAGAAATTTCAATTTTCACGAATCCGGGCAATAAGATCTGATGTGGAATATCCCTCGAGGATGGGAATAAGTACAACTTTTCCCCCAGATTCTCTGACTGTATTAGCTCCCACAACATTTTCAATAGAATAATCACCGCCTTTCACCAATACATGGGGAATGATTTTCTTAACGAGTTCATAAGGTGTATCTTCCTGAAAAATAGTGACTCCATCTACCATAGAAAGGCTCTCAAGAACTGTAGCTCTTGTATCTTCTGGATTGAAGGGTCGGACTGGCCCTTTCAAATTTTGAACCGACTGATTTGAATTTAATCCGATGAGGAGTCGGTCACCCAGATTTTTTGCTTCCCTCAAAAGATAAATATGACCGGAATGGAGAATGTCAAAACAGCCATTGGTAAAAACAATTTTTTCACCCGATTCTTTCCAGTGCCGGACTTTATCAATTGTCTGAATTCTGGTCCATCCAGCCATTGATATTTTTAAAAGGGCAAACTGAACAAAATCGATATGTACAAAAATAGGGACTCAACATTGCAGGATCAAGATAGTTCCTCATCTGTGTATTTTACCTGTTGATATTTCTGAGGTCAGATACATCATATTCGAAGAGTAGTACTTCCAAAATGAGGCTGAAGGGGTTCAGGTATAGATACAGTACCATCTTCTTTTTGATGATTTTCCAACAAGGCCACCATTAGTCTGGGAGTGGCTAAACCAGAACCGTTCAATGTATGAACAAAATCTACTTTTTGATCTGAAGTACGACGATAACGAATATTCCCTCGACGGGCTTGAAAAGCCTCAAAATTACTACAAGAAGAAACTTCCAGCCATTGTTTTTCACCCGGCGCCCATACTTCCAGGTCATAGCATTTTGCCGCTGAAAATCCTAAATCACCGGTACATAGATTTACAACACGGTAAGGTAATTCCAGCAGTTGGAGAATTTCCTCTGCCTGAGAAGTCAGGCTTTCATGTTCTTCATAAGATGATTCTGGTGTAACAAATTTTACTAATTCCACCTTATTAAATTGATGCAGCCGTAGTAATCCCCGGGTCTCTTTACCGTATGAACCTGCTTCCCTACGGAAACATCCCGTATAAGCTACGTAGGACAGAGGGAGATCAATTTCATTCATTATCTCTCCTGAATGCAGATTAGTAACCGGTACCTCAGCAGTGGGGATTAGAAAAAGATCATCATCTTTCAGCCGATACATATCTTCTTCAAATTTCGGGAGCTGTCCGGTCGTAACCAGCGCATTTTCCCTCACCAGAAAGGGAGGAAATATTTCTGTGTAGGTATGTTTAGTAACATGATGATCAAGCATGAAATTAATGAGAGCTCTCTCTAGCCGTGCTCCCTGACCTAAATAGATAGGAAATCCTGAACCGGACATAGATGCTCCCTGTTCCAAGGCAAAAATGTTCAGAGATTGTCCTAAATCGGTATGGGATTTCGGACTGAAGTTTAATTCAAATGGACTCTTTGGCT
>CAZOUJ010000085.1:0-2909 GCA_964582955.1 uncultured bacterium | reverse complement strand
CACCCCTGTGCCCAATGGAACCGTTTCATGGGGTATATTGGGAAGTTCAAGTAGTAAATTTTGAATTTTTTCGTTAAGTGAGTTGACTTTGGCCTCCAATACCTGAATTTCTTCACCTTTCTTACGCATGGCAATGACTGCCTCGTCTGCATTTCCCCCCTCTCTTTTAATTTGTCCTATGTCTTGCGAAACTGTATTGCGTTCTGACCTGAGAGTATCCAACATAGTAATAAAATTTCTTCTCTCATCATCCACTATTAACATTTGCTCCAAGTCCAGCTCAATTCCTCTGGATCCAAGGGCTGACTTAATGGAATCTGGTTCAGACCGTATTTGTTGAATGGGAATCATTAAAGATTAAATTATTAAATGTAAAATATTAAAATAGAATTTACATCACATAAAAGGTAGTTTACCTTCCTTTTCCCGATACCATGACCCAAAGAGTAGTAAGCATAATTTTGAGATCCAGCCATATATCTACATTTTCAATATAATAAAAATCGTATCTCAGTTTCTCCCGCACATCTTCTAAATGTTCATCATATGGATGTTTTATTTGTGCCCACCCTGTTATGCCAGGACGAATTTTTGATCTTCGCATATAAAACGGATATTCTTGGTTCAATTTTTTCACAAAATAGGGACGTTCCGGTCGGGGACCCACTAAAGACATATCCCCATTCAATACATTCAATAACTGGGGAAGTTCATCCAACCGAAACCGCCTCAGTAATCGTCCAACTTTTGTAATGCGTGGATCGTTTTTTCCCGCCCATACTGGTCCCGATTGCTTTTCCGCTTCTTTAATCATGGAACGAAATTTAAATACGTTAAATGTAGTGTTATGTTTTCCAACACGTTTCTGTTTATACAATATTGGGCCCCTGCTGTCTACCTTAATCAAAAAAGCAATTATAATCCAAAGTGGTCCAGACACAATAAAAGAGATTAATGAAAAGGAAAAATCAAAAACTGGTTTATATATCCTAAGATAGTTCGTATCCAGTTTGAGTGTTATATCAATAAGGGGCAAACCTGAGATCTGTTGGGTTCTGGCAATACCGCTTATGACTTCATAGAGATCCGGTATAATTTTGACCGTTACAGGTAGAGGATCAAGCTTTTGTACAATAGGGAAGAGATATGCTCTTTGGTTATCATTCAGTGCTAACACCACATCGGAAACATTTTCTTTTTGAATAATATTTTTAATATCATTAAAATGGCTCAATACTATAGTTCCATCAACAAAATTATTAGGTTCACCGTCCAAATGAATAAAACCCAAAATGTTAAAACCCTGTGATTGATGATCACGAAAAAATTGGACTGCTTTTTCCCCTCTTTCATTGGCACCAACGATAACTGTATTTTCTCGTCCAATTCCCTTTTCAAGCAACCATTTTTGAATTGACCGAAGTAATATTCTATTACAACAAGTAAAAAAACAAAATACAAACCCATATTTCAAAACGACCATTGGACTAATTAATTCCGGAATAATTCCAATAGCCTCTGAGATAATAAAAAGTCCAATTACTATACCCACAATTCTTACAAGCCTGATTAGTTCAGAAATCCTAGATATTGTATATTCCCCCAGATATAGACGATTGAGATAAAATAATACACACCAAAAAAATTGAATAGTGAGATATATAAGTTCAATATCATGGAATGAATTTTCCGAAACGATGGAGCTTGTCTTAGTCACCGAATAAAAAACTATGGAGCCCATAAATGAATCACACAATAATAAAACCCATGAAAAGATCCATTTGGGAAGGCGAACAGGAATATTGATAATTGGAAATTTCATGAAAAATGAAGTGTTATTATATATAATATAAAATAATTGGGAATCTAATAAATCCATTTCATTATATTAAAATAGATTCATAAAATCAGTAAAAGTAAAACAGAATGAGGGTAATTCAGCAAAAAGTGTTAACCAAGTGTTTCTATATCATATCGCAATTAATTTTTGGAACAATACTTTTCTGCCAACATGTCCCGATTGAATTAAATCACCCAGTATATGTATTCATACACCAGGAGATAGCTAAAGGAAAATTGGATATTAAATACAGCAGTTCAACACCATTGTACAGAGGCACAGTCTTAGAACTGCTGGATGAACTGGAAAGAAAAACAATCTTCTGATTTTTCCACATTAACCTTATTCTCCAATAATTTTCAAGAACCCCATATTTTAACGTATAAAGATTCCCAAAATATTTTCTGGGCTGACTTGGAAGAAAAAATAACATTTGAATTATTAAATGAACCATACCGCATATATAGAGATCGTTTTTCTTTTTCCCTATTTCTAGATAGTTCAATCACAGTACATACAGATTTTCGAATGAACCGATTTGTAGGCAAACTTCCCATACCAGAACAGATTACTAATTATAAAGATCAATGGGTTAAATATTACCCTGAGATAAATTGGAGTATTTGGTATGAAGACCGAAGTCTGATCCACTATAAGGGAAAACATTTAGATTTTGAACTGAATAAGACGCCATTTACTTGGGGTCCTTCGCCAAATTATTCCCCCATTTTTTCTGCGAATACCGCTCCTTTTCCTTTTATTGGCATAGAAAAATCTTTCAATAAAGTTCGATTCAAAAGTATTCATGGGTTTCTTCTCCCTTTTTCCACCAATAAGATTCATTTTATGAGATCAGTTCCTGAAAAAAATATAGCTGCCCATCGATTGGAAATAGACCTAACATCCAATTTTACAGCTTCCGTTTCAGAGATGGCTGTCTATAGTGAGAGAAGATTTGATGCGGAATATTTACTCCCTTTAAATTGGTTCTGGGGAAGCGAACATAATTTAGGAGACCGGGATAATATCCTCATGGCTGTGGATTATTCCTGGCGCATAAAACCAGGGA
>CAZOUJ010000084.1:0-7118 GCA_964582955.1 uncultured bacterium | reverse complement strand
CCCTAAAAAATATTTAAAAACATTTGACTTATTGTATTTAAATTGGTCAAAATCTGACCATGAAATTAAAAGGGTGGTTCGCATTGGTAAAAGACTAATTTCTAGTTTATTTATTAAAGTGGGATTATCTCTAAATTATAAACCACCTAGGTAAAGGGAAATTCAATTTTGAAATTAATTATTGCTACACATAATAGTGATAAAGAAAGAGAACTGAAATCTGTTTTAGATGACTTTCCGGTTGATGTGATATCATTAGACCAATTTCCTGAGATAGGAGAAATCGAGGAAACCGGTTCTACATTATATGAAAATGCAAAGCTGAAATCAGATACAGTTAACAAGATCACAAACCTGCCTTGTCTAGGTGATGATACAGGTTTGGAAGTAGATGCCTTGGAGGGAGCGCCAGGTATCTATTCTTCACGATATGCAGGAGAAAATGTCAGCTATGAAGATAATGTGGCAAAATTACTGAGAGAAATGAGTTCCACGCCCTATGAAAAAAGAACTGCCCGGTTCCGTACCATTATTTTTTACACTGATGGAGAAAGGGAACTTTATACCCAGGGTGAAATAAAAGGATACATTACAGAAGAACAAAGAGGAAAAAATGGATTCGGATATGACCCTGTGTTTTACATTCCAGAGGTAAAAAAAACAATGGCAGAGCTGACACCAGCAGAAAAAAACAAATTAAGTCATCGTGGACAAGCAATGAAAAAATTTCGTAAACTTCTCTTGGACTTTATTCAATAATTATTTTAGACAACGGAGTATTTTATAGACTGATCGATATTGTTTTTATTTTCTTAATACAATCAAAAATAATCAAATAAAAATGGTAACTAATTTAGGGCGGGCATTTTCTGTCCTATTATCGGTCTTTCTTTGTGTTATCCCGACGGATGTCATTGCTGCGCAGGATACAACTATATTCAGCGGATATGGGTTCAGGATTTCCACGCCGGGCATTGTAGATCCATTTCAAAAGGAGATATTTTTCGGAGTGTATCGGGACACACTCACCTCTCCAATCGGGCTAATGAATGTCTCTTTTGGACAGAAAAAGACAACAATAACTGTTGACCCGGACTGGACATTTATTACCTTTACAGAAACACTGGATAAACGGATATATAAGATTCCCTTTACTGCTCCGCTTGAGTGGTACCTCACAAAATTAGTCCGGCTTAATTATCGCAAAAAACTGCATGAAATTGCAATGAAAGGAACTTCAGACAAAAGTAGGGATTCCCGGAAAGGAACCCGGTCAATAGAGGTTGTAGGAGTGGAAATGGGTAAACTGGGTAGGGCCTCATTAAGAGTAAGGGGAAATGTAAATATATCTGGTAAACTTGTTTTTCAGGATCAGGAGCTTGTCCGTTCCAGCATCAATGAAACGCAAAATACCCACATTGAATTTGATCAGCGCCAGAACCTGAATATTGAAGGAAAGGTTGGTGACAGGATTACAGTTCTAATGGATCAGGATTCCGAGCGGGATTTTGATTGGGAAAACAATATCCGCATTAGTTATCAGGGAGAGGAAGACGATATCATACAAAAAGTTGAAGCAGGCAATATTTCCCTGTCTCTTCCTGCAACACAATATGTGACCTTTTCTGGACAGAATAAAGGGTTATTTGGATTGAAGGGAATTTCAAAGATTGGTCCCATAGATATCACATCCATTGCATCCATAGAACAAACAAAAAAAGAACAGCAGAGATATTCAGGAGGGTCAGAGGCCCAGACAACCAGGATAAAGGATTATGAATATGTGAAGAACCAGTATTTTTTTGTGCACGAATGGTTTCGGAATGGGATTATATCTGATACGCTGACTGTGGATACAACAGGGCTACCTTATCAGGGAGACACATTTGTGATCCCAAGTTTTTACCCTTTGAAAAATGGTCTCCATCTAATTGGTAATGCAAAATTAGCTAACTTTGAATTGTACAAACTGGATTTGAGTAATAACCCCGCCGCAGATGTGGGAGTGGCCTACATTGACCCATCAGACTCTCTCTATGAAGAAGATGAGAATAAGGAAGGTAATTTTCTTAGGATGGATCGCGATACGGAATATTTTATCAGTGAAGACTTGGGGTTTTTCCGGCTTCGGTCTCGGAGTATGGATGAGATAATCGGCTGTCATTTTGTATTGGTAAGTCGGGATAATGGAGACACCCTAATGACGGTGGGTTCAGGAATTGCTGCTGGTGATAGCGTTGGAACACTGAAATTGAAAATGATCAAACCACAATCACCCCACCCAAATCATCCCACTTGGGACCTCATGTTTAAAAATGTTTATTATTTGGGAACTACAAAAATTAACCGTGAAGGGTTTGAAATAAAATTGGTTAACGAACGCCTCACTCCTCCCAGTCATCTCAACCCTTTGGGGTATACTTATCTGAGCCAATTTGGTCTTGACAGCCTCAGTGAAACGGGGGCAACAGTTCCGGATGACATCATTGATATGGATAACCCTAACATCGTGAATATGGTAACAGGAGAATTGATTTTTCCGGCACTATCACCATTTGTAGCAGATACAACCACCTATATTTCGGGAGGGGATACCTATGATTTTAGTGGTGAAGGTAATGAGAATGAAACTCTCCATCCAGCTTTAGGTGAGGGTAAAATGTATACGTCTACGATCAACTCTGAATATACTGGAGACCACCGGTTTACCATTGAAGCGGAATATTCAAACCCCAGCTCATCCATCAGTCTTGGATTTATGCTTGTGGAAGGAAGTGAGGAAGTTCTCTTAAACGGGATCAGACTTACCAGGGGGATTGATTACCAGATTGATTATTTTTCAGGAACAATTGTTTTGGGGGAAGCCGCAACGGACCCTAATTCTAATATAGAGATCCTGTATGACAAGCATGAATTGGTATCCTTTGATAAAAAAGTGATTTTGGGTAGCAGGGCTCAAATGGATTTAGGGGAAAATTCGTTTATAGGTGCAACCGCACTGTTTTTTGACCAATCCGTGATGAACGAAAAAATAGAAGTAGGATACGAACCGACTCGGAACTTCATTTGGGATCTGAACGGCCGGTATGAGCTAGAGATGGACGGGCTCACCCGTGCACTGGATAATCTTCCAATTATCGAGACAGAAAAAATGTCTACCTTTTCCCTGGAAGGCGAAATTGCACAGGTTATCCCAAACCCAAATCCTATAAATAATCCAGGAACCGGTGATCCAAATGGCGTAGCGTATATTGATGATTTTGAGGGGGCGAAACGAACATCATCCCCTCCAATTCAGAGACGATACTGGAAAGAAGCTTCATCACCACTTGATTCTAGCGGAATTGCATTTCCACAAAACTATAGGCTCAAGACCAATTGGTACAATCCATACGGACAGGTCAGGACCAAAGATATCTGGCCCAACCAGTCCACATCTATTCGGGCTCAGAATGAAACCACAGATATTATGATTTTAAAACTGGAGAAAAAACCATTTCAGGAAGCATTTAATCCGGATAGCCTATGGGGAGGAATTACCACATCTTTTTATTCAGGGGATTATGATCAGACCCAGAGTAAGTTTTTTGAGATTTGGTTAAATGGAACAGAGGGAAATTTAACAGTTGACCTGGGGAAAATAAGTGAAGATAAAAATGGTGATGGAGCACTAAATACAGAAGATATTCCCGAAGCAGGTTTAACTCTTGGGAATGGTTTTCTTGAAGACCATGAGGATGTGGGATTGGACGGATGTTTCGATGAATTAGAAGATGGTTTGGGAGGATGTTTTGATTTGGATAATGATGGCGATGGTCTAATTGATGAAGAAATGTGGGACTATATTGATAATGACAATGATGGACTAATAGATGAGGATATTGATAGTACTATCCCCATACCGGGATATTCAGAAATTGACCCAAATGGGGATAACTGGAACTATTCTGAAGGAAGTTCAAACTATTCACAAGTAAATGGAACGGAAGGAAATGGAACTGGTGCTCAGATCCAGGAAGGAGGAAAATATCCTGACACAGAAGATCTGGATCGTTCTGGGTTCATTGATAAAACAAATGATTATTTTACTAAAACCATTTCTCTTGAACCAAACCATCCAGACACATCTTATCTTGCTGGTGAAACAGAAAAGAATGGTGTTACCACTGGATGGCGCTTATATCGAATTCCTTTAAGTCATTTTGGTAAAGTTTCCAATATAGAATGGAATGAGATTCGCTATCTTAGAATGGTTTGGTCAGGGATCACCAGCGATTCAGAAAAACTTCTGGTTGCCAGAATAGAATTAGTGGGCAATGAATGGCAGGAATTGGGGGTATCTTCCATTTCTGAAGATAGTTACACTAGAAATGACAGCATTTTTTCTATTGCGGTTATCAATACCGAGGACAATGCTGACTATATACCCCCTAAAGGTGTAAAGGGAGAATATGATCGCATTAATGAAATTCAATCAAAAGAACAGTCATTAGTATTAAAATTTGATTCCCTTCAAGTTGGGAAAAAGGCTGCTGCACAAAAAAATCTTATTTCTCTTACTGGCGATCGGGCAAAAAGTTTTCTCATATACGATAAAATGAAAATGTATGTTTACGGAAAATCGAGTGATTGGATTCAAACAGACAATTCAGATGTGGATGTATTTTTAAGGTTTGGATTGGGAGATGATTACTATGAGATTACCCAGCCGGTTTTTGAGGGATGGGATGAGCAGTTGAACCGAAATAAAATTGAGCTGGATTTAAACTGGTTAACAAAACTGAAAGTGCAAGACTCTGAGAATGTAAACAAAGTGCGAGATACTGATACCCTCATCGTACGTGATAATATCAGAACATATGTTTTTACTAACGAACTTGGTGACTCTACTGGAAAAAAAATCACTATTAAAGGACAGCCCTCTCTGTCAAGGATTCAGTTTTTCAAAACAGGGATTATCAATGACCACCCGGGCCAAGCTATTTCGGGAGAGGTATGGATAGATGAATTGAGATTAAGCGGTGTGAAAAAGGATCGAGGAGTCGCCATGCGCATGCAGTCAAAGTTCTATTTGGCTGACCTGGGGAATACTTCCATCGTTTATAGCCGTAAAGATGCAGACTTTCATGTGCTCCAGCAACGGTTAGGAAGTAACAGCACCAGTGAAGATATACGGATTAATAATAGTTTTAACCTTCACAAACTCCTTCCGAAATGGATGGGATTGAATATTCCCTTGAGCTCTTCATTCTCAAATGTGATAACTCGTCCAAAGTTTTATCCTGGAACAGATATTTATGCTGAACAAAAAGACACTCCAGATTCCATCATGACAAAATCGCAAAGCATGAGTTTTAGTTCTTCCATTTCAAAGTCAAGCAAATCAGATAACAAATTAGTTCGCTTAACATTGGATAATCTCAAAGGGAATTTCAGTGCATCTAGATCTTTGAAATCCAGTGCGATTATGGAGAAAGAAGCAAATCAGACATACACGGGAAAACTGAGATATGGATATTCATTCGGGAGGGATAATTATGTAAAACCATTTGGATGGATGAATGCAGTTCCTCTAATAGGGAAAAAAATGAGTGAATTCCAGATGTACTACACACCTTCTTCAATAAATTCCAGTATAGATTTTAGTGAAAAACTGACAGAGAAACTTTCACGGGCGGGATTGGAATCCCCGGATATTTATAATTTAGGGCTGAACCGTTCCTTTGGGTTGGATTATAAAATGTTTAGCAATTTAACTATAAAATACAATCAATCTTCAAAATCCAATATGAATGATTTTCGGGGATATGTGTGGACAGCAGTTAAGAATATGGACCCTGGTATTGTCACCAATGTAACGGAAAACCTTACAACAAATTTTAATCCTCAACTTATGTCCTTTTTGAAACCAAACATCTCCTATTCTGCGGGATACCGCTGGGACAAACCATTGAGCAGCACTATTGATGGTGCTGATATTGGGACTCAGATTCGGTTTTCTACCAACGTTTCCTTGAGTCTGGTACAAATCATTGAATCAGTATATAAACCTCCTTCCAGCAAAAAATCTGGATCCTCACAAGGACGGGGCAGGACTCGTTCCCGTGTACAACCTGGAGGTGAAAAAGATGATAAAGATAAAAAAGAAAGTAAAGGAAATTTTATATTGAATGCAGTACATGGATTTTTTAACCGAATTGATCCACTGAATCTCACTTATACTGAAACAGTAAATCAAACTGCAAGGGGCGTTCAGGGAACCGTTCCAATAGGTTATAAATTTGGTTGGCAATCGGATCATGGATTAAGTCAGGATTCTGCCAGTATCGGTTCCAACATAGGAAATTTTGACCACAAGCAGGATGTATCTTTGAGATCGGGCTTTAAATTAACAAAAAAAACAAGTATCAGTCTTTCTTTTGGGGAAAATGTTTCTCAAACCATCAGCGGATCAGGAGTGGAACAAAGATCAATCCAGAGGGATTTTCTGCCCTGGGGAGAAAAACTGGATCAAGGACTTCCATTTTTTGGCTGGAGCATGCGGATGTCCGGACTCGAAAAGTGGCCAATTTTGAATAAATTTGTTCGTTCTGCATCTTTGGACCATTCTTTCAGTGGAAAAGAATCACGGTCATGGCAATTTGAAGATGTAAATGCGGGTGCAGTAAACCTCCTGGATATGAGCTCATTTATTGATACATTTAAGGATTATGAAAAACAGGGAAAGGTTAACGCAAGTTTTTCACCTTTGATAGGCATGTCACTGTCTCTTGGAAAAGGGATTTCAGTGCAGATCCGACAGAACATGAGTCAATCATTAGATGAGATGCCTACCGGATTGACACTGAAAAAGGATCGATCCCTCACAACACGCGCAAGCTACAACCATAAGGGAGGATTTAGAATTCCAATTCCGTATTTTGAAGATATGGATATTCAGAATAATGTGAATTTCACATTGAATTTTGATATGAACAATAGTGAGACCTGGGGAACTAAAAATAAAACTGATCTCGCTCAACAGGCTCTTTCTTCCAGATGGAAAATTGGATCCAGGATTTCATATTCATTCAACCGGAATGTCAGTGGCGGTATTATTTATGAATATCTTGATAATG
>CAZOUJ010000083.1:2916-7128 GCA_964582955.1 uncultured bacterium | reverse complement strand
CAAGATTGCCCTCCTCCTCTAGGAGCAAAGCCATGTGGTAATGTATTTTGGGGAAAGTTGGGTCCAACCTAAGGGCTTTTATATAGTGTTTCTTTGCACGATCTAGTTCTTTCTTTATTACCAGTGTCCCATCCTTATTTAACCGCCTCCCTGAGCTCAGCAGGTTCGCCAAATGATAGTGGGCCATAAAATATTTTGGGTTTATATCAAGGGCAGTGAGATAGCATTTTCGTGCAGAGGCATAGTCCCCAGGATCATTCAATATCATGCCCAGATAGTAATATGCCTCAGTAAAATTCTGATCCGCTTCTATAGTTTTTTCCATGTAGGCTTTTGCTTCTTCCATCATATTCAATTTTTTCATCAACAATCCAAGATAGAAAGATGCATCACGATGCTTATGATTCCTAGCCAGTGCTTTCAGGTAATGTTCTTTGGCAGCTTCATAATCATCCTGCTCCTCAAGGAATCGAGCCAAATAATAATATGCGTCATCGAATTCTGTATTGAATTTGACGGCCTCTTTCAGATGGGATATCCCTTCACCAATTTTACTGTGTTCTTTCAGCAACAATCCTAAATGATAATGGGTCAAATGACTTTTGGAGAAATGTGTCAGTGAGCGTTTCAAGAATTTTATTGCATCTTTTTCTTTTTTCAATGCCTTCGAGACCAATCCTAAATGATAAAGCGCTTTTGAAAACCTGGAATTTTGTTTTACCGCTTTTTTAAGATGTGTTTCAGCTTTATCATATTCTTCCTGATCTGCATAGATCATACCAAGGCGTAAATTTGCTTTTGCATGATTTCCATCGGTTTTTAATATTTTTTTAAAACAGGAAATGGCATAATCCTTCTCAGGTTGTGACAGTAACGTGCCATCCTTATCTTTTTTTAGACCGTTCATTACCAGCTTGCCCAAAAAATAAAGAGCATCCACATAATCAGGTTGTATATCAATAGCCGTTTCATAATTCTTTTTTGCCCGGTCATAATCTTCCGGATCTCTTAACAACATTGCCAGTTCAAAATAAGCTTTTGCAAAATTTTGGTTTGCTTCAATGGCTTTACCAAAATGTTCCGTTGCCTCTTCAATTTTTTTGGTTTTCTTCAAAAAAAGTCCGTACTTGAATTGAACCTCCGGGTCATCATACTTGATGGTAACCGCTTTTTCAAAATTATCCCTCGCCGATTTATTTTTCTTAAACTCAGCGGCAATCAATGCAAGCTGAAAACACCCGTTCGCGTGGTTATTATTTAATTTTATAACATCTTTAAACTGCTTTTCTGCACCTTTTAAATCCCCTTCATCCCGTAACAAGCAGCCTAATTCGTAATAAGCATCCAAAAAATCAGGGTTGATCTTAATCGCTTGCTCAAGGTGAGACTTGGCATCCATCTTGACACTTTTTTTCTTTGATTGTCCTGCCTGTGTTTTCTGAGCTGTTTTTGCCATCTGCTTTTGGTCCGGTCTTATTTTGTTTTCATCACCCAAACACCATCCCACTCACCTTTCGGGGGATTCTTTTTCATATAGTCACAGCGTTCAATATACATTTTTGAGCATTTATCGTCCGGATTGCCTTTCAGACACTCTTTAAATAACTTCTTGGCATCGTCCCAGCGGGCTTTTTTATAATATTCCACACCGCTGTTAAAATTTCCCAACACCTCAATCATATTTGGAAATGTATTGTCGTTATGATAGTCCAGCACTTCATAAATGCTTACCGGTTTGGTTTTTCCTTTTACAATGACTTTATCAATTTCTCTGGTACGATAGGTGGCTTTCAATCCGCTAAAGGTATATTCACTGATGATGATTCGGACTCCATACTGCTTACATGCGCTTTCCAACCTAGCAGCAAGATTCACACCATCACCGATCACCGTATAATCCATCCGTTTTGGCGAACCGATGTTTCCCGAAACGATCATGCCCGTATTTACACCCATTCCATGATCAATGGGAATTTGTCCTGCTTTTTCCCGGGCATCATTTAATATATAGAGATCCGTCATCATTTTGATGGCTGCACGAACACCCCTGTCCGGGTCGTCATCATGGGCAAACGGTGTTCCGAAAATGGCCATTATCGCATCACCGATGAATTTATCCAACATTCCGCCCTCTCCCGTAATACAATCTACCATGATGGTGAAATATTCATTCAATAACGAAACGGTACCGGTGGCTCCCAAGGACTCTGTCAGGGTGGTAAAACTGCGAACATCAGAAAACAAAACTGTACCAATACTTTCCTTACCGCCCATGATGTCTTCTTCAGACTCATCCAGAAGTTTATCGGCTAATCCCGGATCCATGTACCTTGACATTGTGGATTTCATCCGTTTTTCACTGCTGATATCCTCAATCATAATCAAAGATCCCAAAGATTCATTTTCCACACCCAGCAACGGCAAAACACTGATATTTGCTGATACAGTCTCACCGCCAAACTCAAGCTCCACATCCATAAAGGTCTCTTCACCTTTCTCCTTCGGTTTGTCCTCATCATCCTCATTATCCTCCTCTTGGGATTCGGAGTCCTGAATTTTTTCCACCAGCCATGAATTGGATCCTATAAATAAATCCTTTATCTCCTGACCAAGCACTTCCTTCTTTTTTGCAATTTTCAGGATACTCAGTCCTGCAGGATTGCACGTAACGATCTTCCCGACTTCATCTATGGTAATCACACCGTTAGTCATAGAGGATAGCATTCCCTGGCTGTAATTTTTTTCATTTTGTACATCATTAAACAGTTTTGCATTTTCAATTGCCATGGATATTTGCGAAGTAAATGCCTCCAGTCTTTTCTGGTCCTCATCTGTAAACGGTCCCTCCCGTTTGTTCAGTACCTGACACACACCAATTCGCTTTCCTTCCTTATTGATCACCGGTGTACACAGTATGGATCGTGTGAAATATCCGGTGCTTCTATCAAATCCGGGATTAAATCGCAAATCAGCATAAGCGTGAGGTATGTTCGATGGTGTCCCCGAAGCAAAAACACTTCCCGCAATTCCTAAATGATTCGGAAAACGAATCACATTTTTCCCTACACCTTCTACAACTTCCGTATAAAGTTCATTTGTTTTTTCATCATTGATAAACAGAGTGGACCGCTCTGCATTCAGCATCTTTGTAACCGTTCCGATTATTCGCTGCAGCAGGGGTCCCAACTCCAATTCGGAAGAGACTTGGGAAACAATGTCCAGAAACTCTAATT
This sequence comes from uncultured bacterium, assembly GCA_964582955.1. Classification (GTDB taxonomy): domain Bacteria; phylum Fidelibacterota; class Marinisomatia; order Marinisomatales; family AB-629-J13; genus AB-629-J13. Next base: position 3,895 of record CAZOUJ010000083.1, on the reverse strand, counting down.
CTTGTTTTCGTGATTTTTCAATTTGTTCCACAATGATATTCCCCTGAATAGCGATGGCAGCCTGTTGGGTCATGGCTTCCAGTAATTCCAGATCATCAGCAGAAAATTTTCCTTCTATCTTATTTAATATCTGTGAAACACCGATAATTTCTCCGCTTACCGTCTTAAGCGGTGCACAGAGGATACTTTTTGTCCTGTATCCGGTCCTCATATCAACTGACTTGTCAAATCTGTCATCCTTGTATGCATCTAGGATAATAGCTCCTTCTTTGGTTGAAAAAACCCATCCTGCAACACCCTTAGTGTTCATTATACGTATCTCCCGTCGGAAATTCCCTTGAGCGACCCGGGAATATAATTCCTGGGAATTTTCATCATTCAGGAATATCGTACCCCGCTCTCCACCAATAGCAGACGTGGTAATCTCAACCAATGTTTCCAATGCTTCATCCAGATTTTGGCTGGCTGCCATATCATTTGTGATTTGTAGCAGTAGTTCATTGAATTTTTCTTTTTTTGTCAGGGATTGTGTCCGAGATCTTGTATGTGTACTAGGCATAGGCTTTTTCCAGTTTTTTTCTTAAAATAATTATTGTGTTCTTTAATTGGAGCATTTGTCCTTCAAATTCAAGTCCTTTCCTATCAACTTGGTCTGTGAGAGTAAATCTGCTTCTTTCCATTTCTCCCCTTAATGCATCCACGGTTTTTTTCAACTGACGGTTCTCATCGTTTACCTTGCTCACCGCCTGCTGGATCTTCTCCTCCTCTCCAATACGGGAACGCTCTAGATTGTCACGAAGAGAATTCACCGTCTCCTTCAACTGATTGATCTCATCATTCGCTATGGATACTGCACGCTGAACTTCCTCATCCTTTGCAACCTTTGTCCTCTCCATCTCATTGCGTAGTGCGTCTACTGTGCTCTTCAACTGACGGTTCTCATCGTTTACCTTGCTCACCGCCTGCTGGATCTTCTCCT
>CAZOUJ010000083.1:0-2816 GCA_964582955.1 uncultured bacterium | reverse complement strand
CCTCTCCAATACGGGAACGCTCTAAAGTTTTTCTTAAATTATTTACAGTTTCCTTAAGTTGGATTATCTCATCATTGCAAGATTTCTTAACAGCCTGGACTTTTTCCTCTTCATTAATTTCTGATTTTTCCAGCTCGTCTCTCAAAACATTAATTGTTTGTCGTAAATATTTTATTTCAAGTTCAATTAATTGAACCGGTTTATTTTCTGGACTCTGTAATGATATATTCATATTATTCATTAAAAATTTTCATCTTTCCAATCCGCATACCAATCCATATTTATATTTTCATTTGTTTCCACATTTGGGGAGGGTTTTATAGCTAATTTATTTTTGTTTTTATTATGATTGTCCACCTCAGAAGAGTGATTATGAAGTATACCTTCACCGTTTACTTTTTTTAAAATATATCCGGTTGCTTTAATCCTTCCAATTGTTTGTACTGCTTCATTTAACTTCTTATCAGCCTTAATGAATTTCCAATTTAATTTTTCCCTATTATTAATTTTTAATCCCTTAATAATTTGAGATTTTTTCAGATTTTTTAACAAGGATAAAATTGTCTTTTCAGATCCAATCTGAACATCCCTTTGTTTTCCTTCCCACCAAAATCTTCCCTTTATATACCGTTTCGATTTTTGTTTTTTCATTGAGATTGATATATGTTTATCATCGTGAACAATATTCTCCAAACGGGCTGTCGTTCGTTTAATCTCTTCTTCAGTTTTTTTTAAATCATTGTCCACTTTTATTTTTTGCCTAAACAACATATCCTTTCTTTTCAAGAGATGTACGGATTTTCTGTTTAACTCCTCCAATATTAATGCAATATCATTTTTGGATATTGAAGAATTCCCGATCCATTTTTGACGGTCAAAGATTTTCTGTACAGTTTCCTGTCTATTCATTTATTTTTTATTTGAATAAGTTATCCCTTGTCTATATATAATATAACACAGGGGTAATTTAATGAATATATGTTAATTGGCAATATATTATTTATTAGTTGAAGTTAATATATAATATCCCATATATTAAATATTATAATGTAGGGATATAATATTCAAATTAAAATATCCTAGAGAAGACCTTTATCCCTAGACAAAAATATTATTTACAAAAAAGCAGATGACTCTGCTTTATAATGTGCTTTCTTTAAACCATTGTTTAAAGGAATGCAGATTTGGTAAAACAATGGTTCCTGTTTTCAATAGTCTCTGCCGGCTTGTATGGCCGTGAGAGATTAATAAGCTTTGCATTCCTGAATTTATTGCCACCTCATGGTCATGAATGGTATCCCCTATAAATAAAACATCTGATGGATCCAAATCTCTGACATCCAGCCATTTATTCACTGTATCTTCCTTCCCATAGGCATAATGATTGTCCTGACCAATGATTGTTTCAAAATAATTATCAAGTTTATGATAATGAATTAACTTATCCAGCATTTTCTGTGTTGCAGCAGATACAATAGATTGACTGACCTTCAAATCTTTTATTTCTTTTAAAACTTTTATTGAATCTTTATGGAGTTTGGGTGAATATTGATTATAGGTGTATTCATTAATAAATTCAGTCCCTACCTTTTCAAATGATTTAATCTCAAAATTGAATCCCAATAATTTATAGTATTCAATAACAGGAAAGGTAAATATATCCAAATAATGTGATGTTGTGATTTGAGGTAGTTCGTATCTGGTTAATAATGTATTAATTGATTGGACGGACAACCACACATCATCCAATAGGGTACCATTCCAGTCCCAAATTATATGTTCACATTTCATTCAATTCTATCTTTTTCCAGCAACAGATTACAGAATTTATCTTTAATTTTCAAACCTTTGTTATGGCATATTCTCATTTAATTGACCAGTTGAAAAAAAAATTAGCCGATCGTCTCCCAGGTCACGGATCCCATCCATCACAGAAAGGCATGTATACCAATGGTATAATGACTATTTTTCAAAAAAAAACTAATTTAAAACCGGCTGCTGTACTCATTGTTTTATTTCCTAAAGATCAATTCCTACATTTTTATTTAACAAAAAGAACCGATAAAGTGGAACATCACAAGAGTCAAATATCCCTGCCTGGAGGCGCAAAGGAAACTGGGGAGTCCCTCCAGGATACTGCTCTCAGGGAAACTACTGAAGAATTAGGAATTCAGTTGGACTCAGATGCAATTATCGGAAAATTGTCTCCGTTTGCCATACCAGTTTCTGGATACCGTGTTCACCCTTTCATCGCCTGTTGTGATTTCATTCCTAAAGTGGAACCGGATCCGGCTGAGGTAGAGCAGGTATTAATTCTTGCACTTAATTCTCTGCTGGATAACTCCATTTATCACACGGAAAAAAGACAGTATAATGGTACAAATTATAGTACCCCATATTTCCAATTTCCGGAAGGAAAAGTTTGGGGTGCTACAGCTATGATATTATCTGAATTGAAATACATTTTGAGAGACACAATATGAATCACATTGGTATTGATCTGGGAGGGACAAAAATTGAAGGTATTCTTCTCAATTCAAACGGAGAGGAAATTTCTCGAAAAAGAATTCCAACTTTACGGGAAAAAGGTTATGATTCAATTCTCGAACGTATGGTGTCTCTCATTGAGTCCATGAGAACTACAAGCAATTTTGATGTTTCAATTGGTGTGTGCACTCCCGGAGCAATTTCCCCCGAAACAGGTGTCATGAAAAATAGCAATACCCAGTGTCTTATTGGAAAACCACTAAAAGACCATCTGGAAGATAGGTTAGACCAAGAGGTATCATTAGAAAATGATGCCTACTGTTTTGCAC
>CAZOUJ010000082.1:0-7148 GCA_964582955.1 uncultured bacterium | reverse complement strand
TAAAAATATGGTAATCATAAAAGCGGAAATCTCCTGCAGGAGTTGATTCGGTCCATTCCGTTTTGGTGATATAATAATCTATTCCTGGACCTTCTTCCTCCACCGTCTCGATTACTTTATTATTGTACTGAGTAACTAAGGAATCTATATTATCAACCCAGACAGTTTTAGTGTCACTTCTGTCTGTTTCATGAATTATACCATAATATTTTATTCCCCAGCGGGTGTAAAGGGAATCGTTGGGATAAATGGTTGTCATTGGAACTGGATTTAAAGGATTCTCCCAATTTACCAAAAGGGTTTTTGGCGCTAGATCAAAAATAAATAATTCAGTGGGATCTACACCATTTTCATCACTATCTGTGAATTCCTCCGCATTATCAAATTGTCTATTCCCACGGTCAACAAATTCCTCCCCATTATCACAGCATATGCCATTTCCGTCATCATTTATGATCTCCTCAGCATCATCCCATAACTCATTACAGTTCCTGTCTTCAAACGGTTCAATCAAGTCATAGATACCATTATCATTATGGTCGACATAGACTTCGGCAGGATCCCACACACCATTTCCCCTGTCGCAAAAACCCGCTCCCGTTGATTCATCTGTCAGAATAAAAGATTCATCTGCCAAACAGTCTCCAGCAGAGGCAACCTGATGTTCTGCTTCACTATCATAAATTCCATTGTCATTACAATCCGTATTTATCCTGAAAATCAGGGAATCTCCACCAAGCCTGCGCCAGGATTCGAAATAAAAGGTTGTATCTATAGAAACCTGACCCTCAGAGTATTCTACTTCAGTACTTTCCCACTCCGAGAGATCCACAAACACAGTTCCCTCTTCCGGAAGTTCATCAATTACTGATGTATATGAAACAACATCAAGGACATCATCAAAATAGATCATTTCACTCTGAAACATCCAGTCTGAGTTCACCGGTTTATACCGTTGCAGATCAGGCTCTGCATCAAACTCCCACACCAGCTTATCCACATTTTTAAACTGGATAGAAAATAACTCTACTGAATCCCTAACAACCTTTCCCTCTTCATTGAAAGAGATCTCTAAACCGCTATTGCATAACGATTCAGGACAGTCTGAAGAGTCTAAACTGGTTCTTTCAACAAGCCATGCTGGTGAGTCAGGGGTAATTTTTGTGTAGGCTGAGGTGTCCTAATCATCTGGAGTGTGAGATACAATCATCTGGGGTTAGGTTTTAATCGTAAGTTGGGTAGGCTCCTTACTATATAGGGCTAAATAATCCTCATATTTGAATCCAAATGATGCACTGTTAAACAGATAAAACTGGACATCAAGGTCATCATCCAACGGGAAAAAATAATTATCAATGTGCCCGGTCAAACCATTACCAACCGAAGAATTGTCTAAAGTATTTACAAGTTCAAATGTTTCAATTTTTTCATCTTCTTCTTTCTCACAACTTGTAATCATAAAGCCAAAAAATAGAATCGCTGGCAAAATGAAAATTCGGTTTTTTATCACGTTTAAATAGATGACTAAGTAAAAGCTATAATTGGAACACAAATATGAATGGCAAATTTAATTGAAAAAAAGTATAAAAAAAGGATTTGATAATTGCCATTTTATTTCACCTGAAAAATTCTTATCTGGACGACAACACATTATCGATAATTCCATATTTTTTTGCTTCTTCCGGACTCATAAAATTATTTCGGTCTGTATCCTTTTCAATTCGTTTAATGGTTTGTTTCGTTGCCTTACTCAATATTTTATTTATGGTGGTTCGAAGCCTCGCAATTTCATCCGCTTGAATCATAATATCGCTTGCTTGTCCCTCTGCACCCCCTAAGGGCTGATGGATCATGATACGGGAGTGGGGTAGGGCAGACCGTTTACCTGGTGCGCCGCCCGCCAATAACAGCGCTCCCATACTGGAAGCCTGTCCCATACAAATGGTCGCCACGTCTGGCTTAATATAATGGACCGTATCATAAATACCCAAACCTGCTGTGATATACCCGCCGGGAGAATTAATATAAAGAAAAATATCCTTTTCCTGATTTTCGGCTTCCAGAAAGAGCAATTGAGCAATGATAAGAGATGCCACATTATCATCAATCATACTTCCTAAAAACACAATACGCTCTTTAAGAAGTCGGGAATAAATATCAAAGGCTCTCTCGGTCCTACCGGACTGTTCAACAACAATAGGGACTAACTGTGATATTGCTTCAGTGCTCATGGGTATGCTCCAATTCTTTCTTACGAAGATCTGCGGTTTTTATCGTTTCAATCTTCACCTTCGTAAATTGTTTGAGAAATTCGGTTATCTTTCTATCAATTAATTCATCCGACAACCGTTTTTTATTACTAGGTTTTCGATAATATTTTGAAATTTCATTCGCCTTGTCCTGATTCACTTTGCATCTCTTTTGAATCTCTTCATCAATCTCATCAGAAGAAACAGAAATGTTTTGATCTTTCACTAGCATTTTCCTTATCAAATAATATTTTAGATTTCGAATTGCTGACGGGCGAAACATTTCCCTAAGCTTGTTTTCATCCTTAACCTTATCACCTGATTGTTTCACATCTTCAACCAGACTGTCCAAATAGGCATCTGCCATGGACTCAGGATACTCAGGATTGACATATTGAATATAGGCATCAATGATGTGCTGACTGAACTGCTCTTCAGAACTGTCTTCATAGCGTCTAGTGATCGCTTCTCTAATCTTTTCTTTCCATGCAGCTACATCAGAGACTTCCGGGTCAATCTGAGTCACAAATTCATCGTTGACTTCCGGAAGAGTGTGCCGTTCAACATTAATTACATTTACATGATAATATGATTTTTTATCACCAGACTCCATAGTGATCGGCCTCATATCCCCAGATTTAATTCCCTTTAGTGCAGCGTTTGTTTCATCTGATAAATGAGGATCTCCCACTTTCAAATATTGTTTTTCAATTTTCCGTCCGATCAAGGGATTTCCGGTAAGATCGGTTTCCTGTAAGTCACAAATAATGAAATCATCGATTTTGGCACCATCTTCAACCGTTTCTATCTTAGTATGGGAACGGCAAAATTCTTCAATGGCAAAAGAAATATCTTCCTCGTCTGTTTCATAGACCGGTTTTACAACATGTAATTTGTTTTTTTTCAATTTAGGAAGATTGATTACGGGCTCTACATCAAAGGATGCTTTGAAGATAAATGTTTGTCCATAGTTGAACTCTACATCAGAGATCTCAGCTTTGTTTATTGGTTCAATCTCTTCATTTTTTAAAGCTCTCTGATAATAGGATTGAATGTTGTGCTCCAGGAATTCTGCTTCAATCAGTGGTTGGTACTGGTTTACCAAAACCTGTTTGGGTACTTTACCTGGACGAAACCCCGGCAATTTTATTTTTCGTCTGAGTTTCTTAAAGGATTTTTCATAGTCTCCCACACACTCTTCCCATGGAATGGACAAAAACATTTCTCTACCGAAAGTGCCCTTATGTTTGACTTGAATTTCCACTATTATTTGTTAAATGCGGGGTGGCAATTTAAAAAAATAACACATCCTCACATTGTGATTTATTTATGGATGATCTGCCTTTTTTTTTCGTAACAATTCAAAGGTAAATTTATCCATCAATTAACATAAGAAAATAAAATTTCGTTAATTAAATAAAGTGAAATACAAAAAATATTCATCAACTGAATTTGGGGAGTCTTTTGACGCCATTATTATAGGATCCGGAATTAGTGGATTGTGTTGTGGTGCACTGCTTGCTCAAAAAGGGAAAAAAGTTCTCATTCTGGAAAAACACTTTAAACCGGGAGGCTACACCCACACATTCAAACGAAACGAATATGAGTGGGATGTAGGCATACATTATATCGGTGATGTTCATGACCCGAACAAAGCTTCTAGAAAACTTTTCGACCATATTTCTGAGGGACGGTTGGAATGGCATAAAATGGATGACAACTATGACACAATTGTTTTTCCTGACAAACAGTATAGCTTTGTTTCGCCTAAAGAACAGTTCATTGAAAATCTTGTAAATTGGTTTCCCAAAGAAGATCATGCTATTTACCGCTATATGTCCCTGTTGGATGATGTAACCAGAAAGAGTATTCCTTATTATAAAAATAAGGTTCTTCCTTCTTTTTTATCCTACATTATGTCTCCCTTTCAAACAAGACCCTATTATGGATTATCTGACCAGACTACGTATGACGTTATCACAAATCTTTCCACCAATAAAAAATTATTAGGCCTATTGACCGGACAATGGGGCGATTATGGATTGCCCCCAAAACAAAGCAGTTTTGTCATGCATGCTGGGGTCGCCAAACATTATTTAGATGGAGGGAATTATCCCATCGGTGGCTCTGGGGAAATTGCAGAATCAATCCTACCCACAATCCGAAAAACAGATGGCGAACTCTGCGTAAGCTCCGCTGTTAAAGAGATCATCATTCAAAAAGACAAGGCTGTGGGAGTACGACTTGAATCTGGAGTTGAAATTTTTTCACCCCTTGTCATTAGCAGTGCCGGTGTGATGAATACCTACGGGAAAATGTTGGAATCAGGTCATACTGTAAAGTTAAAAAATAATCTGTCCAGGGTGACAAAAACACATGGCTATTTATGCCTTTACATCGGGATGAAAGGGTCACCAGAAGAATTGGGATTGTCCACCACAAATTTTTGGATTTACCCATCATATGACCATGATAAAAATGTAAAGGATTATTTAAAAGATAAAAACCAATCATTCCCAGTCCTTTATCTTTCATTTCCCTCTACCAAGGATCCGGAAAAATTGAAATCTTTTCCGAACAGAACAACAATGGAAGCCATAACACTTGCACCATTTTCATGGTTTGAAAAATGGAAAGATAAACCCTGGAAAAACCGGGGAGCAGATTATGAATCAATGAAAGAAGAAATCTGTAAGAGAATGTTTGACCAAATATTTCAAACACTCCCTAAATTAAAAAACAAAATTGATTACTATGAACTCTCCACCCCCCTTTCCACAAAATCCATGATGAATTATGATAATGGGGAACTGTACGGACTGGAACACAACCCCTCTCGTTTTCGCCAGCGATGGCTACGTCCGCAAACACCAATAAAAGGATTATTCCTCACTGGTCAGGACATCACGACTGTCGGACTAACTGGGGCTTTATTTTCTGGTCTATTGACCTGCTCTGCGATTTTCAAAAAAAACTTTTATAAAGAAATTATTAGACCCTAAAATATTATTGACCCACTTTTGTCCTCCCGTGTTAGTAAGGAAAATTTAAAAGTAAATTATTTAATTTTGATTTCCTGAGGTAATAATACCTTTCGGAATTCGTAGAATCTGATAATAATCAAAACACCAACTGCTGCAGCAAAAAACTGAACCATAGAAAATATCATTCCAGACATAATTGAAAATTTTTCAACCATGTATCCTGCAATCAATGAACTAAAAATGACCATGACACGTGTGTACATCCCAAAAAGTGTTTGAACCCTTCCCATGATCTCGTTGGACACCATCTCCATAAATACGGTTCGGGAGACAATCCGAGCAGAATTATTTGTGAGTCCCATAATTAAATAAACAATCGAAGCCAACCACAGTGAGGGTAACACTGGAACTAAAAGGCACATAATGCCCGCTGTAATAAAACAGATAAGCAGATAGTTTTGTTTTTTCGTACGGGCAATAAAATAACCAGAAACAATTGTTGACAAAAGTGCCCCGACACCATAAAATCCATCCATGAGCCCGTAACCCCAAGAACCAGCATTGAAAATAATTTTTGAAATTGAAATGGTCAATATGGATAAAGAACCCCAAATTGCTACATCAGCTAAAATGGATGTAAGTCCAAAAACTAGTAGGCCTTTTTCCCCCTTTAAAAATAAAAATCCACGGAAAACTGCCTGAAATATTTTTTCCGATGTTCCCTGTTTTTTAGTATACAAAAATGGTGCTGAAACAATAAATAATGCTGAAATAAAATAGGCGATAGCACTTACGAAAAATGCACTAGGGACTCCATGATAGTGAACCACAAGCCCTCCAATTCCCGCTCCTAATATTGACCCAACCTGATAGCTGGCAGAGAGCAGGGCATTGGCATTAAAATATTCTTTTTCACTCACTAATTCCTGAACAAATGCAGTGGCCGTTGGCCAAAAAAGTGAACTCCCTATTCCCATGAGAAATACTGTGCAAAATAAACTTGTCAGTGAAAACTCATTTTTGATCAAAATAAATACAAAACTTCCTATAATAATCATCCGAAGAATATTCAAAATGACTAATAGCCATTTTCGATTCATTTTATCAATTATCACACCGGTAAACATAGAGATTAATAATCCGGGAAGAGTTGCCGCTGCCATGATTTGACCTAACAAAATTTCTGATCCGGTTTCTTCCAGAACCAGCCAACTGAACCCAATAAGGTTAAATCCAAATCCAATGAGAGAAATTGTGTTACCAATAAAAAATAAAAGAAATGTAGGATTTTTTAAAATCGAAAGCATGAATAATTAATAAGTATAGGATTATTAACGATGTCTTGTAGAATCTTTTGTTCTCAGAGATGAAATCATTGGCAAGAGAAATTATTTATTCATCAAATCATTTAAATGCTGTTTTCCATGGTCATCAAAATAGGTATCTGAAAGGGTGTTAATTTGTCTTTTCAGCGGGTCAAGCCTAGAAATATCAGAATTTTGTTTACTCTTCATAGCATAAAATATAATTTTCTGACAGGTTGTAGTGAGGGACACATACCTTTTATATTCCTTTTCTCCTTTTTCTTTTGGTTTTATTCTCTGCGCCAAGAAATAATTCAAAATAACATCTTGAATGTGTTGCGCATGGTCTTCTTTTGTGTTTACCCAGCGGACTAATTGATTCATACTTTTGGCTGATGTTTCTCCATAAGATAATTCATTAATCATTTTTATAGATTTCTGAATGGTCTGAATATCCTCATGGATTGTTACAATCCTTGCTACATCATCATAAATTCCGCAGGGAACCTGACAATGTGGAAAAAGATAATTAAGTGTGAAAGTGATAAATAATATTGGTGTTATTTTTTTCATGTTTTCTCCTGTGACTAATTAAAAAAATGAATAATGAT
>CAZOUJ010000081.1:6816-7388 GCA_964582955.1 uncultured bacterium | reverse complement strand
GCAGGAAATTGTAACTGGGTCCCCTGGTTCCGGAACACATGGTTCCCTATTTAAGTTTGACATACTTGGCGGACCGGAACCAAACACGATATCAGATACGTATAGGGGCTCCAATTTGTAGGTTGTGGAGTCACTGTAGTATCCATAGTGATGGTAAACCCACCCACGGATGGATTCAATACTGGTTCCTACCGGGGGAGGGCCAACCTGATCAAAATAGACAAAAATACTGTCGGAATCATCATCTATCAAAACCGCCCCGGACCCATCATCAACTTCAAACACCTCGTACTGAAAATCATTCCCTGTAACTTCAGTATTGCTTACTCTGACCATTACATTTCCCCATTGTTCCGCTGTTGTTGGCCAGCGCAAATCTCCAGTGGACACATCAGAAACTTCAGGCATTTCACCTATATCAATTAGATTAACCGGCTGGGTAATAAACAACTCTGTCATGTTAGCTTCACCCGTAGTGAATTCAGCAATATATCCGGTCGCTTGGACAACATCTCCCTCAAAAAGGATTGGAAAAGCAGAGCTGTCCGGATCATAAGATAAAATTGCACTCC
>CAZOUJ010000081.1:1558-6806 GCA_964582955.1 uncultured bacterium | reverse complement strand
CGCCATGCTCATCCTCAAAAATGAATTTTACTCCATTCCCAGCATAGCTCAATCCCGTTGGCATGGTCACGATTCCTTCCAGGGTGACTGTCTCATCCACTAAATAAGATTTGTCCGATTCAGAGTCAGAACCAGCCTTTAATAAATCACTGTACAGCACCTGCTGAACTCTCTGAATACGGGTGACACCCTCCTCCACAACATCCCTGGCAAGGCGAGGCTGTATCTTTGTATCACTGTAACTGTAATCCATGCAGCCCGAAACCTCGGTTAAACTTTGCCCAACCTCCGGGAAGAAATAGTAGTCCCAGTGATCATCCACACGGACAGAGTTACTTCCATCTGTCATAGACCACTCTCCATTCCCAAGGTCGGGATTATCAACCACCACATTTTCTACTTTTACCAGGCACCCCTCATATGCTTCCGCTTCAGTTCCTCCGGTCATAATTTGTCCCGGTGAAACTACAGAATGGGAAATATCAAAAGCAGAGGGGCCAAGAGCTGCAATGGAACTCACATCTGTAATCTCCGTCATTCCATAATATTCTGAGACAGCGCCGGTCAGCATCACGTTATCACCCTCTGCAAAGGAATGAACCACTCCATCCGGTGAAATTATATCTATATTATCCCAACCACCCGCTTCATAAACTAAAATACCAGTCCAAGGTCCTTCTCCATCCTGTACAAATATTCTTTTTTTATCACTCCCCCAAAACTCTGCTGTCACCACTCCGTTTATCGTAACTTCTTCCCCAATCATAGGAGAATCACCTGATGGGTCTGTTGTGTATTGAATATCAAAAATATCCACAACCTCAGAACCAGATGGGAGTACCATATATCCAATTTCTACGGATTCAGTGAAATACCCATCACTGTCAATCGCTCTAACATAAAAGACCACCTGGGTACCGGCAGTCTGCCCTGGAACTGTTCCTGTATAGGTATCTCCGGTTGTGTTCATCATGGAAACTTCTATTTCTCCTGATCCTGCGCTGAAAATAAGTGCAGCACTGCTGATACCACCGCTATCAGTAATTTCAGCAGAAACCATAACATCAGCACCCTCTGTCGGTACTGGTGGGGAATAGCTCACACCAGAAATAACCGGAGGAGAAGCTTGAACAATATCTAAATCATCCCTGGGAATGATTTTGAAAAAATCATATGTATAGTTCAGCGGTCCTGTGATGGATTCAAACTGGTCCCCATTTGATGGACTGTACATATAATTACCCGGATTATCAATTCTCATCATATTTGTACCACCAATCTCTGTAACATCCCACTCATCATATCCTGCATCATCATTGGATACTGTTACACTTTGAATTTCTATTAAAACCCCTTCCCATGGCTCCCAATCTTCCTGATCAAGAGAAAGCACTTCAGGTTCTGGAAGTGTATTTCCACTGCTAAGAATTTCCAGGTTTTCCGGTTCACTGATCTCAGATTTTCCATAATACTCTACATATTCACCATACAATTCTACAAGGTCACCTCTTGAAACTGTATACTCGGAAGAGATTACATTGATACCATTGTACGCGCCTGTTCCATCCTGGATATAGAAGCTTCCGTCTCCATCTGGGGTCTCCCCATTGGCTGCAGTAACAATACCTTGAACTGTTACGCTCTCTCCTTGATTTACAGCTCCGCTTTGGATATCATAAATTGTTGTCCCAAATACAATTGTAAATGGCACCGTTAATAGGATCATTATTCGTTTCATTTTATTTCTCCTGTATTTCCTATTTAATAATTAAAAATTTTCCTACTTTCAGAGTTTCATAAGATGGGCTGTCAGGATTTTTATCATCCACCGAAAATAGGTATAATCCTGATGCTATAGCCTGGTCATGCTGAGTTACCAAGTCCCAAGCATGCTCACCCCCATTCATGATAGGTTCTTTCCCTTCATCAATATTCTGGATGTCGCCACCGGAATAATCTAAATCATGCTGAATGATATCTACTAAATCACCGGCCAGGGTAAAAATACGGATTTCTGCTTTTTGAGGTAAATTCTGAAACCAGATCATCCGTCCCCGACTGCCGTAGCCATCCCACGCTGCCTGCCCACGGTACGGGTTTGGATACACGCTTGGTTCAACAGTCCACCCTGATTGTTCAGGTACCACCCCAGGAAAAACATACTTCCGGTTGGCATATATCGAGCTCTCCAGGCTTTCCATATTTATTTCTGGATCACCACGATCATACGCAGTTACCGTGTAATAATTCAACCAGCCGTTTTTAACACCGTCATTCACAAAGCGATAGTGATAATATTTTTCATTGATTTCCACACTATCAGGAGCCCCAGAATCATTCACAATACGAATCGGTTCAAAACCAGTGTTATATCCAATATCTGTACTTTCTGCATCGTCTCTGTCAAACTCTCCCAATAATGAGAATTCGATAAAATCTTCACTTATTGTTTTCCGTGCCCCAAAAATACGATATCCCTCAAAATCCTGTTCCTGGCTGACCGGATCTACAAAATTCTCAGCATTATTGCTCCAGTACACTGTTACTATTTGATCACCAACGTCCACCGCCATGTTTGGTACAGGAGGGGGCTCTGGTAAAATATAGCGAGTAATCTTCCCATCTCCATCGGTGTCTTCCCCGTCATCCAAAATATTATTACGGTTCTTATCCTCACCATCATAGGCCCGTTGTGCCCAGTCCTTGTTCACATGAAGATTGGCCCTCCTCCCTGGGGAATCACTGCTTCCCTCTGCCCAGTGAGCTGCAACCACAGCAAATATAAAAGTGCAAGAGGAATCAGGTGCTAATATCCAGTTAGTAGAATCTCCAGGGATTTTTGGCTCACTTCCCAGTGGGCCGGCAGAAATCAAAAAGAGCCAACTATCTGCTTGATTTGGATACCCATCATTTGTGTAATCCTCTCCACTTCCCGGCGGAACACTGGTCATTAACTTTTCATAGCGGGAATAATCATTTTCCGGCATCGTAAAAGCAGGATAATCTGAGTTTGTTCCACTATTCCATTTCCATTGGTTGTAGTGAGATTGACTGTGTGGTCGGGGTACAGAACTTCCAATAAATGAAAAACCTATGTAGGATTCTGCCCAGCCATCATCTCCATCCGCATCATACTGGTACGCAATATCCCGTGTAAATCCAGCCTCATCAAGAGTGGTATCAAATCCATCAAGATTGTCATACCAATAGAATCCACCGCCCGGAGAGTAATAATCGGTATAATTGAAATTTGCGACTGAAGCATCAGCCCAAAAACCCGCGTACAGATTCTCTATATCATCCTGGGAACTATTTGTAATAGTATACTTTAATAGGACAAATGCATCAGCATATGAAAAATTCCAGGCGTATGACTCCAGATGAATATCAATCCCCAAGGGGTTATGATTTGTGATCCCATTATTATCATTGTTTGACGAACCATAATCCTTAAAATCTGTGATAAAATCCTGGTGAGAAACAGAAGATGGATCATAATACTGAGCCATAGGATCTTCAGATGTGGAAGAAATAGATGACTTAATACCCATTCCAGATGTCGCAAAATATTCAAAGCCCTCATCCCCAGAATCAAATACACCATCTACGATTGATGTAGATACCCTTCTCTGTCCGTTTACAATTCCTCCTATCCATAGCCCAGCATAAGAAAAATACTCCACCTGTTCTCTTAATACTTCTGTGTGTTGCTTATACTGACAGGATGGAAGAATTTCGCCGTTGATTTTATTCAATCCATTTCCCAGTACACCGAAGTTGGTAACCGTCATTCCCAACTGTCCCACTGATGTATACTTGTCAAAAACATCATCAGCAAATTGTGCTGCCGAAAATGTTAGTGACAACCCTATAGTTATGGACAATCTATAATATAAAGTCATCGGGAGAAATTACCATATGCTTTATCATTCTATTTACAATTAATCATCTGAAAATTAATTTTTATTAAGAAATGATAATCCTATCCATAAAAATAACAAAAATGCCACAATAAGGTATTACCCAATTATGGCATTTTTATTTTGATAATTATAAAATCTCTTATCTCATCAAGATCATCTTTTTTAAGGATGTGTGTTCACCAGCTGTGATGGAGTAAATATACACACCGCTTGACACTATATTTCTGTGGGCATCCTTACTGTCCCACACAACCTCATGGTGCCCTGTTTGTTGTAGTTCACTAACCAGGTCAACGATTTTTTGACCAATAAGGTTGTGGACACTAATAGTGACATACATTTCTTCAGGTAGAGTATAACCGATGCTGGTAACAGGATTAAAGGGATTGGGATAGTTTTGAGAAAGACTGAAACTGTTTGGGATTGTTTCTGATTTTGTTAGTACAAATCCAGTTACTGGTCCAGTCAAAACAAATTCTCCGGTTCCTTCCAAGAAGTATACACTTCTGTCATCTCCGGTCAATAACCAGTTTTGGTTTTCCCCATAATGACTCTCTTTAACCTGATATTGAACTGTTAACATGTCGAAATTGTTCATTAGTTCAATGGTTCCATGGCCATCTGCAACTTTTAAATCATTTGAAAACCGTACATCAAAAGAACCCATCGGTGGTTTTGGTGGTAGACTATAACTAACCCTATTATTATCAGTAATCTCAACACCAAAATACAATTTACTTCCATTGAAACTAATGAAATTAGATTCGCTGAGTGGGTTCGATTGATTTGACCTTATCTTGGCACTTCCACCCGAAAGAGTTATTTCACCAGCCGATGATGTATTGATCCAATATCCTTTTCCCGGTGTAAGTGTGTTTGTATTGAAATAGGTACCATTAAATCCATAAACAGTTCCCTCAACAATTATATTTGAGGGATCGACAATTGCCTCTACTGCAACCTCCTGGGTAATACTTCCAATCATATTCCATCCCGGTACCAGAGATATGGTGACACTATTCACAGCTGTCCCGCTGAGCACATCGCTCCCAGCATCATTGAAAAACAACCAATATCCCGAACCAGAGAGGAGTTCTCCAGCGTTGTAATATGTACCATCAAATCCATACAGAGTACCATCAACAGAATTGGGAAATAGTGCTAACTGGGAAGCATCATCCACGCTCAGTGGTAAGCTAACCATGTTCCAACTATCAATGTGATCAACAGCTACCTCCGTTACTGTTAACTCAGATTGAATATCATCCAAGGACCTTGGCAAAATTGCATATAAACTATAACTATAATCAACCACACCAATTATG
>CAZOUJ010000081.1:0-1548 GCA_964582955.1 uncultured bacterium | reverse complement strand
CATCATCTATCTGACACAAACCGCTCCCATCATCAACATACCATTCACCATTATCGTCAGTTTCCGCTACAACCTCAACATTGTTCACACGGACAAGCATCCCCTCTAAGGATTCACCCATAAATGTGCAACCATTTGCTAGTTCACCTGTAGTAATATCTTTAGGAGTGACCACATTTCCAGATGATGCAACCGAAAAACCAATAAGATTAGTCAGTTCGGTGAAACCATAGTATTCATAAACTGTCGCGGCAAAGGTCACCCCATCACCCACTGATGGATATTGAGTATTATCATAGACATATACTCCACTCCAAGATTCGTCCACCCAATCTTCCTTCTGCACATAGAAATTAGAATTTGAACCTGGATTTTGAACAGCAGTAACAACACCACTAACGACCACAACTTCACCCAACAGTGGAGAATCATAACAATATTCTCCCTGCTCTGTCGTGTATTGAATATCATAAATAGATGTCTCACCCTCAGAGACAACAATAGAAACATGATCAGTGCCAACATCTCCAAGATCATCCTCAACGGTTAATGAAAAAATTAAAACATCGTTTCCCCATACATCAGGTGCAGTGAAAGTTGTATCTCCATCCTGAGGCTCAGTATCACTCAGGGTTACTGCTGTACCTCCAGTCTGTGCCCAAAGATATCCTTCAAGCGCACCATCTATGTCAAAACTGCTTGACCCATCAAGTGTCACCAAATCTCCGGGACTTGCAAGCTGATCCTCCCCAGCATCTGCAACAGGATATTGATTATCTCCAGCAGATTCAAAATCGGTAATAAAACGGGGCAAAATCTGATATACAATATATTGTCCACCAACACCGGTTACGTGAGATGGCCAACCTGGATCGGGTGAACCATCAATCTCAGTATCACTGTCAATCCTCATTATCACCAATGATGTTCCACCATCATCAGTAATATCAAGGTTTGCACTGGATCCTTGATCTGGCCAATCACCACTATATAATACAGCATACTGAATAGTGATTAGCTCGCTTTCGTAGACTTCTCCATCCGTAGTTAATTGAGCTACAGTAATAACCTGAGGCTCTGGAAGATCAGCCGTTCCCAATACAGTTATATCCTGAGATCCGGTTATTACCACTTCAAATTTACCATTGTATTCTTCAGTTGTACCGGTCACACTTATTTCTTCTCCCACTTCTAAATCGACATCCGTGACCCCATAACCAAAAACGACCAGACCAGCTGTGGCATCCTGTATGACATATTCAGTGTGGCTACTCTGGAAATTCGGTGTGGTAACAACACCCTGAACCGTAACTATTTCACCCAATCCCATTGCACGAGCCTCTGCTATTGTTAAACCTTCATCAACAACAACCGTAACCACCGTTTCATCGCTATCTGTACTTCCTTGGTCATCAGTAACCATTAACGTAAATGTCAAGAGCGTCGTTTCAGAGTACCCAGGTGCGGTGAAGGATGGTGATGCTGAACCAGGATCATCCAGGACTACATCTCCAGGACCCTCCCAAGAATAGGAAATTTCTGCACACT
>CAZOUJ010000080.1:6402-7488 GCA_964582955.1 uncultured bacterium | reverse complement strand
ATTCGAATTGGAGATACAGTGTTTTTAGAACGTGCCGGGGATGTTATCCCAAAAGTGGTGAAAGTTGTAATGGAGAAACGACCCCTGGAGAGCATTCCTTTTATTTTCCCAAATAAATGTCCTGTATGCTGTCAGTCTTTGTTCAAGCCTGAAGAAGAAGCAGTTTACAGATGTCAGAATGTTTCTTGTTTGGCGCAAGTAAAAGGTAGGATTCAGCATTTTTCTTCTAAAAATGCAATGGACATTGAAGGACTTGGGCAGAAGGTTGTGGAACAATTAGTTGATGTAGGACTACTGAAATCAGTGGACGGGATATTTTCCCTCAAAAAAGATGCTCTTGTAAAGTTGGATGGAATGGGAGAAAAATCAGCTGATAATTTACTCGATCGAATAGAACACTCAAAAAATACAACATTTTCGCGGTTTCTTTATGGTCTTGGAATACGGAATGTTGGAGAGCATCTGTCCAAAGTTTTTGCTAAGGAATTTAATTATGTCTTCAACGATTTTATGAATGCCAATATGGGCCATTTGGGGGGCATTCAAGAGGTGGGGCCAATCGTAGCAGACTGTGTTGTTCGGTTCTGGGCGAATCCCGAAAACTGTAATGTAGTCGATGCTTGTTTTTCAGCGGGAGTTACACTTGCTGAAGAAATCAAGATATTAAATAATTTACATTTTGTCGGAAAAACATTTGTATTTACAGGTACATTAAAACAGTTCACCCGTGGTGAAGCAAAAGAAATTGTAGAAAAATTTGGGGGTAGGACTTCAGAATCGGTAAGCAAACGAATCGACTACGTTGTAGCAGGGGCCAGCGCTGGTTCTAAAAGAATGAAGGCTGAAGAGCTGGGGATAGATATACTGTCAGAGGAGGATTTCATTAGACTGGCATAAAGAAGGATCCATTCAATCATAGATATGATTCATAATGGTGATTATGGGATAAAATAATCAACGCTAACCGCACTCCCGTAGGATGGGAATTTAATTTTTATAAATAAATGTTTTAGATGTTTATTTATACAACAAAACCGGATTATTGTTTAAAATACCTATATAAACTTTATTGACAATCAGTATTTT
>CAZOUJ010000080.1:0-6392 GCA_964582955.1 uncultured bacterium | reverse complement strand
TCAAGTCCGGGATTACACACAGAAAAAACATTCAGTTGAACAAAAAAGGTCTTAATGTTGCTGTATTTGCACCTTCTGATGATTTGATTATTTTTGGATTCAATGATGGAGGATTAATAGTATTTGACGCAATAACTTGGGAACCTCTAGTCAATAATTTTGATAAAAGATCAGGTATTACAGCTATAAACTTCATTGACAATCAGTATTTTATAACAGGTCATATTGATGGTGTGGTAATGAGGTGGATGATTGAATAAGAATTATCTACTATTTATTATTTTATAATGTAATCCTCTTTCTATTAAATAGAACACAAACAAAATAACAAAGGCAGCGGTTTTTTATCAATCAAACCCCTCTTTTTTAATTTTACTGTAGGGTTAATTTCCCCGCACAAAAAGGAAATCAAAACATGATGAACATCAGTGAAATAATCGATGATATTGTATTATTAAAATTAGAGAATTATGAACCCTTGAAAGATTTGGGAATCATTCAAAAAACATTGTTCGCCAAAATTCTTGGCTATGATGAGCATGGTGTTTGGATACACCATCCAAAATTTCAAGTTGCAGAAGTTCCAGAGGGTAAACAGATAAAATCCATCAAACCGCCTAAAACTCGTGAGGTAGCAGCCTCTGTGCTGATCCCTTGGGGATTTGTTGTCTCAATTGTTCACTTTCCGGGAGTTGAAGGGTTTGATTTTCCCAGTCCTTTTGAGAAACAAATCGGATTTGAAACTGACGACGAATGACACCACCCGCAATTTGCATAAAGGATTTGGAAAAATCCTACAATGGGACCCGTGCCCTTAATGGGGTAAGCCTGGAAATTGGTGACGGACAGTTTTTCGGCCTGTTGGGTCCAAACGGAGCAGGCAAAACAACCACAATAAATATTTTGTCCGGACTGGTGTTAAAAGATAGTGGCAAAACAGAAGTGTTTGGAAGGGACACAGTAAAGGAATATCGCACAACTCGTGCAAAGATTGGTATTGCCGCTCAGGAACTTTCCCAGGATTGGTTTTTCCCTATTGAAACACTCCTGTATTTTCAGGCAGGGTATTACGGTATTACCAGAAAAAAAGCTGAACCTAATATTGAGAGACTTCTGGGACGACTTGGGCTGACAGAGAAAAGGGAAGCCCGTTTGAGACAGCTTTCCGGGGGAATGAAGAGAAGATACCAGCTTGCCAAGGCACTGGTACATGACCCCAAAATCGTCATTCTAGATGAACCGACCGCAGGTGTGGATGTTGAATTTCGGCATGATATGTGGAAACTGTTCAGGGAACTGCATGGGGAAGGTAAAACCATTCTGCTTACAACTCATTACATTGAAGAGGCGGAAATGCTGTGTGAGGATGTTGCGATTATTGATGCAGGTAAAATTATTGCACAAGGGAAACCAAAAGATATGACAAAACAGTCCGGCACTGCAGGCATTACAATACAACTTACCGGCTGGGATGAAACTATGAAAAGTGATGTGAGTGAATTTACATTCACAATTGATGGGAACCGTCTGCATTTTACCGTAAAAGATCCTGAAGAATCCCTTCCTGAAATAATAAATATTCTCACCAAAAAAGGATGCCATATTCAGAGCATAAAAACGGAAAAAACATCACTGGAAGATGTGTTTCTTTCTTTAACAGGGAGAGGGATTGAAGAGGACACAGGTTCATGAACTGGATAGGTATGTGGACACTGACAAAGCGAGAAGTAGGGCGTTTTTTTTCCGTGTATCGCCAGACAGTCCTTCCGGGGCTTATTACCACGACTCTTTATATTCTTATTTTTGGCTTTACTCTTCAGAAACGTATCACACAAATCGATGGATTCCCTGAGATATCTTATACCTTATTTATTCTGCCGGGACTTATGATGATGAACACCCTTACAAATGCCAGTTCCAACTCTTCATCTTCCATGCTACAGATGAAGCTTCTCCAGCAGCTCCCAGATATTCTCTGTGCTCCTTTATCCAGTTTTGAAATTTCCATGGCCTACATTATTGGAGGTGCAGTAAGAGGATTTGTTAATGGGGTGCTTGTTCTTCTTTTGGGCGTTCTGTTGGTAGGGATGCCTGTGGTCAGTCCTATTCAGGCACTAGTATTTCTTTTTATTGTTTCATGGGCATTTTCAAGTATGGGATTGTTTTTGGGACAAATGGCAGATTCTTGGGATAAATTAGCCACGATGCAGAATTTTTTCCTTACCCCGCTCAGTTTTCTGGGCGGGATATTTTATTCCATCCAAATGCTTCCTAATTGGGCACAGGTATTGAGCTTTGTGAATCCAATATATTATATGATTAATGGCATTCGATATACTGTTTTAGGAGTGAGCGACTCACCGCCAGAGATTAGTTTTATCATAGCGATTATCATGACGATCATGTTTACATGTGCTGCGGTTTTGTTGATGAAAAGCGGTAAAAAAATTAAATCTTGAGGGGACCAGATAGAAATTTAATTGAAACTCCTGATAGTGTTTTACATTAAATAGATGTGAAAATTAAAGCAATTGCACTCTTGATTTTAGCTTTTGGATTTGGTCAATCAAAAATCAATGAAGTTACAGAAGGAAAGGAAAGACTTCTCATTCTACCGGCTGATAAGGGAAAAGGGGGACGATCAATAGAGGCAACCATTACAGGTTTGGTATCGTCAGAATCAGTCAAGCTCAAAAGATTTGAGGTTATAGACCGGAATCAATTAGAGAAAATCCTCAACGAGCAGAAACTGCAGATGAGTGGAATTGTTCGTGATGATGAAGTAGTGAGTTATGGAGAAATTGCTTCTGCTGATGAAGCACTTATTGTTTCAATACGCTCTTTTGGTCAAAAAGGAGTTCCGCCAAAAGAGAGTGATTCTCAAAAGGAAGAAAATGGTGGAGGATTTTGGGAGAGGATAGGAACAGAACTTGCAGTGGGAGTTATTCGCACCATGTTTTCCAATAAGAAAGACAGAGAGGAAAAATGGCCACACAATATTCAGACATCTCTACTGGCTGAGGTGCGGAAGGTTAGTGTAGAATCAGGAAAATCCCTCCACTCATTTCGGGTTTACGGTGAACACACAGGGGGGACAAGAGCTGTATCCCTGAGCCGAGTCTTGAATCAAGTCCGTCATCAAATTTCAACAAAATTAAGACGTATGTTTCTATTGAAAAGTGAGGTTTTGGCTCGAGATGGAAGCAAAATTACCATGCTTTTAGGTTCTGATCTTGGGATGAAAAAAGGTTCTATTTTTGAAATATTAAAACCTGATGTACACCGTGCGATAAACAACAGAGATTTCATATTACCGGGAGAATCTGCAGGGTTAGTGAGAGTAAGCAACTCAGGAACAGATGCTAGTGAAGGAAAAATTGTGAGGCAGTGGAGAGGGATTGAAGAAGGATATTCACTGGTAGAAAAACCTCAATATTTTGGGGGGTGGAATTTCTCAGGAGTTTATAATGAGTCTATTAAAGAAAAACGTCTTGATATTAGGTATGAGTTTTTGCCCTTCAGTCGATTCAGTTTTACTGCAGGATGGGCAGTGGGCGTTGTGACAGATTCCCGAAACGATGTGGATTTTAAAGCGTCACTTGCCGGAGGAATAAATTTCAGATTTATACATACTCGGTTTTTTTCATTCGGAACAGTTCTTTCTCTGCCGTTCAGTTTGATATTCAGGCAGGATGATCAACCTGAAAATGTACATAAATTTCAATTCACACCTACCGTTGGATTGAATACTGAAATTCTTGTATCAAGGACGACAGATATTGTTTTAGGAGTTAATTATATTTTAGCTGATAAATCTGATAATTGGGTTTACACTGAGGGAGTGGGCGATGAAGTTGTGAAACTCCACGGAGTATGGGATGATGGGATTAAACCTTCTTTACACCCTGCTGGGCTCTATTTTTCTATCGGGGTTCGATTTATTAATTTTTAACGAAACACCTGTTCAGCATGCCTGCCAAACGGACCCCTCCCATAAGCAATCTCATTTCAAGCAGTTCCTTATTCTGATAAAAATAGTCCCATTTCAGGTTGTTATTTTCAAATTTATAAGTCTGGTCTCTACATTGTTGAGATTCAGAAATAATCTGAAAGATATCAGCTTTCTTCCATTCTATTTTTTGTTCATCACTTAAATTCAAGAGTAAATAGTTTCCATACTCAGTGTAGCTGAGTTTTTGATGATCAATTAATTTTGTGTCCCACACTGCATGGAGATTTGTACTTTTTCCAAACCACTTCACTTTTACATCATTTCCCCCCTTGTCTCTTCCATTCCCAACATGAAGAGGTTGATGTAGATCCCCAACGAGATGAACCAGGAATTTCAATGCAACCTCTTTCTCCGTTTGGGTTTTGCTTTCAGTTTTTAGCAAATCAAGGAACTCCTGCACTTTTTCCACTGCCTGACCGGACCGTTTCCCTGCTTCGAATTGTTCGCCATCTGGAATGGTTGTCCAGTGCCAGTCGTAGGCGTGATCCCATTCCGGTTCAGATTTAATTTCATCCGCCCACGTGCTGACCATTGATAGACTTGTATGGCCTAAAATAGTGGTTACGCCATGTTTTGCATTTTCAGTGAGGAATTGTTCTGCTATGTAGCCCACAATACGGTGCCCTGTATTGCCCCAACCAAAAAGAACTGACAGGAAAAATGGAAAACAAATAGAGAATCGTTTTATCATATTATTCATTTCAATGGATATGGTATAAAAGCAAAAATAGTTTTTGGGTGTTCATCGGAAATGATCAGAAATCCCAAATCATCCAGTCTCACAAGTCCCTCCCAGTTTCTTGGGTTATTTTCTTCCAGCATAATTTCTATGGGTTGCATTCCCGTTGGAACCACTCCATTGTTTGACAGCTGAAATTCCAGAAGCCGTTCCACATGTTCATATTTCTTGTGCGTTTCCCCTTTTCCAAACTGATATGCATATACATCGTTTTCAGGGTTCATATGTTTGCGATATCCGGGCCAAAAATAATTTATTGCCCAAAATCGGCCATGATCATCCACCGTTGTAAAATCGGTGATCCTGTACTCAACATTGGGAAATGGAAATTGGTTTTTAGGGTTTAATCCAAGAGAGAAGGTGTACACTTTTGGTGAGGGATTAGCATTTGTACCATTTGCTTCGAAGAGGGCCCACAATGTTTTTCTGGTATAAAGCAGAGATTCAAACGCCATGTTATGGATATCAACGGGAGGCTCTATTTTTGTTAGATGATACTCATCAATGATTATCTTCCCCTCAGTTTGATCAAAGGTTCCTTTCACAAGGTAACTGCTCATCATCCTGTTAACTTCCGCTTCTATGAGAAAATAAAGTTGTCCCCGAACATAACACACGGCTTCAAATCCCTGGAACCCTGGCACACTACCCAAAAGATTTTTTAATTGAATGGAATATTCTTTTGGTTCAATAGGTACTTGTGGATTTTTTATTCTGTCTTTGATTATTGATTTATCGATTCCATACATGAGGGGTTTGGAATTGTCTGGATATTGGGGCATGAGCAAAAGGGTCTCTCCTGCCCAGGCAAGACCGGACATTTCAAGGGCTTTGTTTCCTGCCGGTCCTGACAGGATAAGCGGAAGAGGTTTTACTTCCTTGTTAATTCCCAAAGAAAGAGAAAGGAGTAGAATAATTTGGACGGTTTTCAAGAAATTCAAGTTAAATTTGGCATGAAAGTTCAGAGAATCTCCATATCATGGCAAGAGAAAAAATAACTGAAAAAAGATTAACCATGGTTGATTCTCAATTAACTAGACGGGGTATTTCTGATAAACATGTATTAAACGCCATAAAAACAGTTCCCCGGCACGAGTTTGTCAGTTTTCCTTATAAAAATATGGCCTATATTGATGGGCCTCTGCCCATTGGGAAAGGGCAGACCATCAGTCAACCTTATATAATTGGTTATATGACTGAAGCCTTGAAGGTAGAACCTTCTCATACTGTTCTTGAAATCGGAACCGGTTGCGGCTATCAAACAGCGGTCCTTTCTCTTCTTGCTAAAAAGGTCATTTCATTGGAAATTCATAATTCTCTAGCTGTCACCGCAGAAAAACGCTTAAGCCGAATGGGATATAAAAATGTGGAAATCCATCATTCTGATGGGAACAATGGTTGGGGAGAACAATCGCCCTATCACCGAATTATAGTGACAGCATGTCCGAAAAAAGTTCCACCTGCTCTTGTTAATCAATTGGCAGATGGAGGGATTATGATCATTCCAGTGGGGGAGGAAAAACAAAATCAGATATTAATGTTGGTCACTAAGGACAGAAAGGGCAAGGTAAAAACTAAACCTACACTACCTGTGCGTTTTGTGCCCATGCTTTGAATGAATCTCGAAAAGAGTACAGTGCA
>CAZOUJ010000079.1:3749-7525 GCA_964582955.1 uncultured bacterium | reverse complement strand
TGTTAGAACCAAAAAAAACAAAGTTCAGACGTCACCACAGAGGACATCGGAGAGGAATGGCTAAAAAAGGTGATTATGTAGCATTTGGTAGTTACGGTTTGAAGGCTGTAGAGAGTGGTTGGGTATCTGCACGTCAGATAGAATCTGCACGTATTACAATTTCTAAAGAAGTTAGAAAAGTTGGTAAAATGTGGATAAGAATATTTCCTGATAAGCCAATCACTAAAAAACCTGCTGAAACTCGAATGGGAAAAGGTAAAGGTGCACCTGAATATTGGACAGCAGTTGTGAAATCCGGACGTATTTTATTTGAAGTAGAGGGCGTTGCGAAAGAAGTGGCTGAATTAGCATGTAGAAATGCTGGTCATAAACTTTCAATAAAAACAAAATTTGTTGGAAGAAGGGAATTTTGAAAATGAAGAGCTCTCAATTAAACGAAATGTCTAAAATGGAATTGGAAACTAAGTTGAGTGATAATATGGATTCATTACAAAACCTCAGATTTCAAAAAGCATTACAACAAATTGAAAATCCCTTACAAATAAGAGTATTAAAGAGAGAAATTGCTCAAGTTAAAACAGTTTTGAGAGAATTGGAACTTGGAATTAGGAAGAGATTGACCGATTAATATTTATGGAAGAACACAGACAAAGACAAACACTTACGGGGGAGGTAACCAGTACCAAGATGGAACAGACGGTGGTTGTAAAAGTTACCCGAAAAGTAAAACATCCAATTTACAAGAAATTCATAAAGCGTTATAAAAAATATCTTGTTCATACCACTACTGTCGTTCCTAAAAATGGTGATATCGTGAAAATAAATTCAACAAAACCGATAAGTAAAAGGAAACGGTGGCAGGTGAGTGAAATCATAAGAGAATCATTGGATATAGGAGAGGTTTAGTGATTCAGCAAGAAAGCAGACTAAGGGTAGCAGATAACACAGGCGCAAAAGAAGTGCTTTGTTTCAAAGTTCTTGGAGGAAGTAAACGTCGTTATGCAACCATTGGAGATTTAATTGTGGTCACAGTAAAAAAAGCGCTCCCCAATGGATTAGTTAAAAAAGGACAAGTTGTTAGGGCAGTTATCGTACGTACAAGAAAGGAAATCCGTCGAAAGGATGGAAGCTATATTCGCTTTGATGATAACGCAGCGGTATTATTAACGGAAGCAGGTGAGCCCAGAGGTACTCGGATTTTTGGTCCGATTGCCCGTGAGCTGAGGGAATCGGGATTTATGAAAATTGTCTCTATGGCACCGGAGGTTCTCTAATGAGATTAAAAAAGGGAATGACTGTACGAGTTACTAACGGTAATCACAAAGGACTAGAAGGGAAAATTTTAAAGGTTATTCCAAGGAATAACCGGATAATCATAGAAGGTATTAATTTAGTTAAACGGTCTTCAAGACCTACGCAGGAAAATCCAGGCGGTGGATTTATTGAAAAAGAAGCATCATTGCACGAGTCTAATGTCGTCGTCATTCATAATGGCGAACCCACTAAGATTGGATATAAATTTTTGGATGACGGTAGTAAAGTAAGAATTTCCAAAAAATCCGGTGGAGAGATTAACAGGTAAAGCTAAAGACTATCATGACTGAAGAAAAAAAGAAAAAAACTCTTTCACAAAAGAAAAAAACCAAGAAAAAATCTCCCATCGCTAAAAAACCTGTAGATAAAAAAGGTAATGATCAACAGAAAAATGGGTATATACCTGCATTGAAAAAATATTATAGGGATGTGATAATTGGGAGTTTAACAAAAAAATTCAATTATTCAACTATTATGGAATGTCCTCGTATAGTCAAAATTATTTTAAATATGGGTGTCGGTGATGCTAAGGTAAATGCAAAATCTCTAAAAAGTGCAGTCAATCAATTGACAGCTATTGCAGGTCAAAAAGCAATTATTACAAAGGCCAAAACTGATGTTTCTAATTTTAAAATAAGGAGGGGTTATCCTGTTGGCACCAAAGTGACCCTTCGAGGGAATAGAATGTACGAGTTCTTAGAGAGGCTCAATTCTATTGCGTTGCCAAGAACCAGAGATTTCACGGGATTATCTTTTAAATCATTTGATGGCCGAGGGAATTATAATTTTGGTGTTAAAGAGCAAATTGTGTTTACAGAAATTGATTATGATGATATTGATTCAATTCGCGGTTTAGATATTGCAATCAATACTACATCATCCACTGATGAAGAATGCTATTGGCTTTTAAAGGAGTTTGGATTTCCCCTTAGAGAGAGACCGGTTAAAAATCCATCAGAAAAGGAATTAGCGTAATGGCAAAAAAATCAAAAGTAGTCCGAGAATTGCATTTAAAAAAAATGGTTGAAAAATACTCTTCAAAAAGAAAAGTATTAAAGACAATGATAAAAGATCCAAAACTAAGTTTAGAAGAGAAACAAGAAGCCAGGGACGCACTTCATGAATTACCCAAGCGCTCTAATCCTAACAGGATTAAAAACAGGTGTTTTTTAACGGGGAGGCCCAAAGGATATCTAAGAAAATTTGGTTTATCTAGGATTGTGGTTCGTGAAATGGCACTTAGGGGTGAAATTCCTGGGGTGACTAAGGCGAGTTGGTAGGAATAGTATAATGTCAATGACAGATCCAATTGCAGATTTACTTACCAGAATTCGAAATGGGTTTATGGCTGAAAAAAGATGGGTAGATATTCCTTCATCTAGAATGAAAAAACGCATTGCGTTTGTACTTAAAGAAGAACATTATATTAAAGATTTTATTTTTATATCCGCAGGGGAAAAAGAGTCCATCAGAATATTTTTAAAATATGACATTTCTGGAAAACCTGTTATCTCAGGGATTAAAAGACAAAGTAAGCCTGGTTGTAGATTGTACGTGAATGTTCATGAAATTCCAAAAGTGTTGGATGGATTGGGAATTGCTATTCTGTCCACATCAAAAGGAATATTATCCGGTAAAACTGCTCGAAAATTAAATGTGGGCGGTGAATACCTTTGTAGTGTATGGTAAAATATGTCGCGAATAGGTAAAAAAATAATCCATATCCCTGAATCTGTGTCGTTCTCATTAAAGAATGGAACAGCTAAAATTTCAGGTCCAAAAGGAGAATTAGAGGTAAATATTATCAAGGGGATAGATGTTAAGTTTAAAGATAATCAAATAACAGTTTCTCGATTTTCTGATGAAAGAAAATATCGATCTATGCATGGCACCATACGTCAATTGATTGCCAATGCGGTTAAAGGAGTGTCAGATGGTTTTATGAAAGAATTGGAAATCAGAGGAGTAGGCTATCAGGCTAATATGCAGGGCAATAAACTACATCTGCAACTTGGATTTTCACATGATATATATTTTGAGACACCAGAAGGAATTAACATTGGGGCAAATAGAACGGAAATTTCTGTCTCTGGGTATGACAAACAATTAGTAGGTGAAGTAGCTTCTAAAATCCGATCATTTAATAAACCTGAACCTTATAAAGGGAAAGGAATTCGATACAAGGGTGAGTATGTGCGACAGAAACAAGGGAAAACGGTAGGTGCGACTGAATAATGAGTGAATTAAAACGAAAAAAGAGTAGATTTAAAAGAAGAAGAAATAGGAGTAAAGGCCTGTCAAAACAATCAGTGGATGGGTTTAGACTTTGTGTTTATCGCAGCAATAGACACATTGAAGCCCAGATAATTAATGATAGAGAAGGAAAATCGGTTGTATCAGCTTCATCAAATAATCAATCCTTGAGAAATGATATTGAATCTGCTGAATCATAAATAAAATGT
>CAZOUJ010000079.1:0-3739 GCA_964582955.1 uncultured bacterium | reverse complement strand
CTGGAAAAACATTTTTTGGCAATATTTTTAAAAGAAAATTATAGTCAAGATCATGGTGTAGATAAGTAAGAATAGTTTTTTTGGGATTTAAAATTTTGTGGATATAATGACTATCTTACAAAATAAAATGTGCAGAATTTGTGGGCAAGGCCTTAGCTGAAAGAGCAAAAGAATGTAAAATAACCAGGGTAGTGTTTGACAGAAATGGATTTCCATTTCATGGCAGGGTTAAATCTTTAGCTGAAGGAGCTCGAGAAGGAGGGCTTGTTTTTTAACTATAAACTAGTTTAATATTTATGATTAATCCAATAGAACTTGATTTACAAGAAGAAGTAGTTGTTAAAATAAACCGGGTTTCCAAGGTAACTTCCAGAGGGAAACGTCTACGATTTTCTGCATTGGTGGTTATTGGTGATGGAAAAGGATATGTGGGAATGGGTTTGGGCAAGGCAAATGAAGTAATTTCTGCAATTTCCAAGTCAAAAGAAAATGCAAAACAAAATATAATTAAAGCGCCACTTATTAATGGAACTATTCCTCATAAAATTATCGGAAAACATTGTGCCAGCAGGGTTATGCTAAAGCCTGCGTCTCCGGGAACCGGGATTATTGCCGGCTCTGCGGTCAGAGCAGTGATGGAACAGATGGGGGTTGAAAACATTCTCACTAAAATTACTGGTTCCAATAATCTTTTGAATGTTGTACGGGCTACTTTCAATGCATTACAGAATTTAGAAGATGCAGTCAGTGTTGCAGCCAAGAGAGGTATAACCATTAGGGAGATTTATAATTGAATTATGCCTAAAAAGAAATCCATATTGAAGATTACTCAAATTCGAAGTAAAATAGGGTATAAACCAAAAGCCAGAGCAACTTTAGAAGCTTTAGGTCTTCGTAAAATTCGTCAGACTGTGGAGCTCCCTGATATCCCATCCGTTAATGGCATGATTAAAAAAATTGAATATTTGTTAAAAGTGGAGAAATCTCAATGAAACTGAGTGAGTTACATCCTCCGGTGGGTGCCACAAAAACTTCCAAAAGGAAGGGAAAAGGAAAGGGCTCAGGTCTTGGAAAAACTGCTGGTAGAGGGCATAAGGGTGCTGGACAACGAAGCGGGAATAAACGTCGCCCTTGGTATGAAGGTGGTCAAATGCCGCTGTCACGGAGATTGCCAAAACGGGGATTCACAAATCATCTTTTTAAGAAAGAATTTCAAGTTATAAATCTCAGAGATTTAACTGATTTAAAAGTAAAAAATATTGACCCAAAAGTTTTAATGTCAAAGGGAAAAATAAAGACTCTGAATAAACAAATAAAAATTCTTGGGATAGGAGAGATTAAATCTCCCTTAAATTTAAAAGCACATGCGTTTAGTCAATCTGCTCGGGAGAAGATTGAAAAAGCAGGTGGAACAGTTGAAGAATTGTGTTAGAAAAAATTAAAAATATCATAACTATTCCGGAATTGCGTACTAGGATATTATTTACTTTGGGCATACTTATTATTGTCCGTTTAGGAGCTCATATCCCTATACCTGGCATAGATGGAGAAGCTCTAGGCGCAGCTATTCAAAATTTTCAAAATACCTTGTTTGGATTGTATGATTTGTTTGCAGGAGGTGCTTTTCAAAAAGCAACACTATTTGCTTTGGGCATTATGCCTTATATATCTGCCTCCATTATTATTCAGTTAATGGGTGCAGTGTTGCCTTATTTTCAACGATTGCAAAAAGAGGGAGAAGAAGGAAGAAAAAAAATTACTCAAATTACACGTTACGGTACTGTTTTAATTTCTACTTTGCAAGCTTATGGAGTTGCAATATTTTTAGAAAGTATGACTGCTTCTGTTCAGGGTGGAGTACTGCAAGTTGTTCCAAATCCTGGTTTATTATTCAAGTTTACGGCTATAGTCAGTTTAGTCACAGGAACCATTTTGATGATGTGGATGGGCGAGCGGATAACTGAAAGAGGAATAGGGAATGGTATTTCTCTTATCATTATGGTTGGAATTGTTTCTATGTTTCCAAATGTTGTGTTAGGTGAAATAACTTATATTCAACAGGGGGTAAGAGGGGTTTTATCTGAAGTTATACTGGTTGGGATTATGTTTATTATTGTTGGTTTTGTGGTTTTATTGACTCAAGGCACCCGAAAAATACCGGTGCAATATGCAAAACGGGTTGTAGGCAGAAAAATTTATGGAGGACAGTCTACTCATATTCCAATGAAAGTTAATACAGCAGGAGTGATGCCAATTATTTTTGCTCAATCCATCATGTTTATCCCCACAACCATAGCAACTTTTTTCAGTTCATCTGAATTCATGCAAAATGTGATGCGCTGGTTTTCATTCGATCATCCTTTTTATTGGAGTGTTTTTGGAATCATGATCATCTTTTTTACATATTTTTATACAGCCATTGCATTTGATCCGGTTCAGGTTTCATCCACCATGAAACAGCAAGGCGGTTTTATTCCTGGGGTGCGACCGGGGAAAAAAACAGCGGAATTTATTGATAATATTCTTACACGAGTTACCTTGCCTGGTTCAATATTTTTAGCTTTTATCGCTATTTTTCCGTATATCCTTATGAATGCTATGGATGTTGGTTATGATCTCGCTTCTTTTTTTGGGGGAACTAGTTTACTCATCATAGTTGGTGTATCATTGGATACATTAAACCAGATCGAATCTCATCTTATGATGCGACATTATGATGGATTTTTAGCGAAAGGAAGAATTCGTGGAAGGAAGCGTTCCTGATGGTTAGAATTAGAACTGATCGAGAAATTCAACTAATTTCTGCAAGCTGTCAAATTGTGGCAGATACTGTTGAATTATTATCTTCAAAAATGATACCTGGAACATCTATTCTTGAACTGGACCGAATAGCTGAAGAATATATTCTGAGCCAAAATGCCAGACCCGCATTTAAGGGCTATAGAGGATTTCCATCAACACTTTGTGTATCAGTGGATGATGAGGTAGTTCATGGTATCCCCAATGATCGTCTTTTGGAGGAAGGACAAGTTGTTGGTGTAGATTGCGGTGCTGAAAAAATGGGATATTATGGAGACCATGCACGAACCTTTGCGATTGGAGAAGTATCAGAAGAAAAGAGAAAATTAATGGAGGTAACACATGAATCTCTGATGAAAGGAATCCAATCTGCCCAAGTCGGAAATCATGTTTCTGACATTGGTCATACAATTCAATCTTATGTTGAATCTTTTGGATATTCAGTAGTTAGGGAATTAGTGGGACATGGGATTGGAACTCAATTACATGAAGATCCACAAATCCCAAATTATGGTGTTCCCAAACAAGGTTACAAACTTCAGGAAGGAATGTGTATTGCAATTGAACCGATGATTAATATGGGTGTTAAAGAAATTATCACTGATAAAGATGGTTGGACAATTCGCACAGCTGATGGAAAATCAAGTGCACATTTTGAACATACTATAGCAATTACATCAGGGGAAGCTGTTATTTTGAGTAAAATATCAAAAAAGAACGAGTCAGCTTTTATTAAACAATAGGAGATTGTTGTGAAAGTAAGACCATCAGTTAAAATTTTATGCCCAAAATGTAAAATCATTAAAAGAAAGGGTGTAGTTATGGTTATCTGTGAAATTCCAAAACACAAACTACGTCAAGGATAAGATAAATTATGGCACGTATAGCTGGAGTAGATATTCCAAGGAATAAAAAGGTTTCATACTCATTAAGATATGTC
>CAZOUJ010000078.1:816-7529 GCA_964582955.1 uncultured bacterium | reverse complement strand
GCGGGCAACTGTCAACCCCCTCAGGACATCCAAAATTTGGTGATGCCACATAGGGAGTATCATCCACATGATCTCCAGGTTCCGAACATCCTCCCTGAAAAGTATGATAGAGCCCCACATAGTGTCCAACCTCATGGGTACCTGTGTCTCCCTCATTATAGTTATTAGCTGTTCCACCAGGAAGTGATTGTGTCAGGCAGACTACGCCATGCATCGGACTGTCTTCCGGGTACATATCAGGAAAAGTTGCATACCCTAACAAACCACCCCCAACATTACAAAGATAAAAATTAAGGGTACTTATAGGATCCACCGCAAGGGTGGTCTTCATATCCACTTCCTCAGAGGATCCGTAGTTATGGGTCGACCATGCGGTATTATCTGTTATGGTTGTGGTAACATGTTCAAACTGAAAATTTTGGTCCAGGAACGCTCCATTGAGCACATCTATCTGGGCCTGTATGGCAGACTCATCAATTCCACCGGAACCATCATCATATCTTACAAGATGCATTGCAACTGGTATGATAACCATGTCTCTTGATCTTTCATATTGTCCTGACTGCAGCCATTCATTTACAGAACTTTGTGTGGCATTCATTTCGTCCAGTGTGGGAGAATATGTACCGCACCGTGTCCCGGTCCTGTAGTTTCCATCTGCATCAAAATAATCAATATCCTGATCCATAAAATGTTCATATGGCGGGTATGAATAATGAGGAGTAAAATTGGGATAAACAGGCGAAATATTACCGCTAAAAAATGTTTCATCCTGAGCAGCAGTAATGCTAAATGAAAGATCTGCTCCCCCGGTGTTTGTAATGGTCATTGTCTGGTTGCTTGTGAGGCCAGTCTCAAGTGTATCAGAAATTATCCACGGATCAACAATAATTATGGGTGGGTCTTCACCTATGGTTCCAAGAACGAACATTGATACGGTTCCATCGTCAGGGTCATTAGATTCAATTGTAAGGGTGCTGCTATAGTCTCCAGGGTCAGAGGCGGTCAAGGTGACAGTAGCATCAACAGAGCTCCCTGCATCTATTGTGAGCGATGAGGGAGAAATACTAAAAGTTTCATTATCAAATGATTGGCTGGTGATCTCCAGTGGTCCGGTACCATTGTTCCCAATGGTCAACGTTTCCGTTATATCACCAAATCCTGAAAATACAACACCAAAATCCAGCGTATCGCCTGGCAGGTCAATGTTTGGAGCTCCCAAAACTGTCAATGACACAGGGACAGACACGGACTCAGGGCTCTCAGATTCGCTGCTCTGAATAATAATGCTGGCTTCATATTCACCAATGTTCATATTTGCTGCGTTCAGGGTAACCTGAACTTCATCATTACCACCGGGCGGAATGGTGCCAACTGTGGGTGTCTCAGATAACCAGCTATCAGAGGATGGGCCAAGAACAAAAAGACCGTTTCCAATATCACTGATATAAATAAATCCATTGTCTGAGTATGGATAGACTCCCCAGGCACCCACAAATCCGCCGTCACCAGGATAGGTATCATACTGATAGGCAACACTGGGGTTTGTTGGGTCAGTGATATCCAGCATAACCATACCGTCTGCATATGCTGAGATATATGCATAGTTACCCTTTACAAAGACATTGTGAGGGATATGGTTCGGATTTGTTACATAAGTAGCTACCAGGTTCACATTTTCCAGGTCAGACACATCATAAATACCAACAGCACCACCCACGATCTCATCCGTTGTAAGGGCATACTGGCTGTCCTCGGTCAGCCACACATTATGTGTAAAATTACCGGTTGTGCTGAACGAAGCAAGGGTGACTGTGTTGGACTTGTCCGTAACATCCACAACATGGACCTTCCCATCCCATATGCATGCGGCCCATGCTATATTGTCCCTTACAAACACATCATGGATATAATGGTTTGACCATGAACCAACCACAACAGGGTTTATCGGGTCTGCAAGATCGAGGATGTGGAGACCTCCGCCGGCCTGGTTACTGCCTACGACATAGGCAAATCCAAACTCATCAATATAAATATCATGGGCATTACCAAAAGAGGTGTGGGTTGCCACCAGCTGTGGATTCATGGGGTCTTCTAGATCAACGATCTGTACTCCCCCGCCACCCTCTGTGACCAGGTATGCGTAGTGGCTCCATGTTTTCATGTCTCGCCATTGGCTACCAGGACCTGCGATAAAACCAACCTCAGTGGGATTGGTTGGATCGGTGGACACATCCACGAAGGATACACCAGAGTATGTCCCTACAATGGCCAGCTCTGTTCCGTCCGGGGCTGAATATCCCCAAATATCTGATAGATCCTGAGAATAACTTTTTTCTCCCAGGGGACACATCACAATTTCCGGAGCCAATAGCTCACACTCTCCCCCAAGATACTCATGGGAGACCTGGTAATAGATGGTGTCAGGACCACTGTTTGACAGTGTCAATTCTTCCGTATCACTGCCACCCGTGTACAGAATTGATGAGATCTCACTAGGACTTACATCTAGACCCTGCGAAAAACTCAATGACAAAAATATTGAAATGATTGAAAGTATATGTAAAATATTCATTTTAGCCTCCAAAATTGTAAAGATATATAAAGAATAGGCGAACAATATACTGAATTGTAAATTAAAAGAAAATAATGATTATGGCCACTAATTGAGATTCCAAAAGGTGTGAGCTATATCACATAATATCGGTAGCAAAATAAAATATTTTTCTATAATAAAGAAATAAAAGGAAATTATTTTAACAAAACTATTTTGAGGGTTTTTACCAATTGTTTTTCCGATCCTGCAGCCAGATTATCTACATTTATTCGATATAAATATACACCAGCACTCAAGGGTTTACCCATCCTGTCTGTCGCATCCCACCTGACGGACTTATAGCCAGGCTGCTGCTGGGAATTAACCAAAGTGATTATCTCCTTCCCTAACATATCGTAAATGGTAAGGGTAACAAAAGACTGCTCGGGCAGTTCATACATCAGTGTTGTGGTAGGATTGAATGGATTAGGGTGCGCCGGGAAAAGTGCGAATTCTGTAGGGATTTGAGGAGATATGGATTTTCTTAGGTTAAATGATTCTAACTCACTGTTTAACTCCTCCATTTGAGCTCCAGAGCACTGTATCACATTCCCATTCTCATCAACAATTTCCCAGACTTCTCCATCTTTAATATCGTAATTAACAATTATAGGTTGTCCATCATTCATGATCTGAACCAGACACTCATCAAGGGTGCAGAGCTTGGTATCTCCGGAAAAGCGGACATCCGCTGCAGGTGAGGGTGGCATTGGTGGAAGACTGTAGCTCAGTATTTCTTTTTCCGGAACATCCATTCCAAAATACAGTGACATGTTATTAATTGTTATTCTGTTCAGATGATCTGGTGGATAAAAGGAGCTTTTTCTTTCTGCATGTGCCAAACCTGAGAATGTAATTTCGCCCTCCCCTGAGCTTCTCAGCCAATATCCTTTTCCAGGTTCAATTGTATCATCATTAATATATGTTTCGTCAAAACCATAAACTGTACCTGGAATAATTAAACCGTCAGGATCCTCTATTGAGCTGACACTCACTGTAGATCCAGTTCCTGAAATCAGATTCCAGTCTTGGGAAAGGGATAAAGTAAGATCCTGAATTGGATCACCTGAAAAAACTGTTGTTCCTCCATTTTCAAACATGAGCCAGTAGCCGTTTCCTGGATCCATCATGGACACCTGTTCATAAGAACTGTCAAACTCATAAAGAGTGCTTTCTACCGCATCAGGAAATATTTCATTATAAGGCATATTTTCTCCAGCAATGGGCAACCCAACTAGGTTCCATCCATGGGAATACTCTACACTTAATCCACTATTATAGGTCAGAACAAAGAGACCTGACTGCATATCAGAGGCTATGATTTTTCCAGATTCGAAAAATGGATAGACAGACCAACATCCTAAATATCCATACTCATTAGGAAGATAGGTATCAAAATATCCAACCTCCATTGGGCTTGCAGGAACAGAAATATCTACAATTCGGACACCCTCAGTATAGTGAGCAAGATAAAGCAGATTTCCCCTGACATATGAATTATGAACCACCGCATCCTCGTCCACGATATATTCAGAAACCATATTGATATTGTCCAGGTCCTGGATGTCAAAGATACGTGTCCATGGACCACCGCCGATCTCATCACCGACAATGACATAATTCCCATCTTCTGTTGTCCATGTATTATGAGCGCCGGAGGCAGGATAATTAAAGGTCGCTAAAAGTTGTGGGTTTTCCAAATCAGTTAGATCCAATATGTCCACCCCATCACCATAAATACCTGCTGCATACCCTAAACCATTATTTACATAAATGTCATGATAATAATATGTTGGATAATGACTGATAAATGTTGGGCTCACCGGGTCAGATAAATCATAAATTTCCAAACCATCTGCATCATGACCAATGACATAAAGTATGGACCCATCCATATAACAATTATGCGCCCCACCATCGGAATTGTTATTACCAAAATGAATCGTTGAAACGACCACAGGGTTTGACGGATCCGTGAGGTCAATAATTTGCCCCGGTTCATATTCTTTTATTAGCACGGCATAATGATCATACACCTTTACATCCTTGGCATCCTTGGATGGAGATATTGATGAAATAAATCCAACTTCCACAGGTTCATCGGTGATATCTATAATACTCAATCCTTCATTGCGAACACAGAGCAGGGCATACTCGACCCCCGTTTCAGGATGAGTATAGCCCCAGATATCTCCATAATTGGAATATGGATTTAATCCACCATCAAAATTTATGTTAACCGAAATGAGATGAGGAATACCGTGAATTGTATTACTTTGATAGGCATTGTTCCCATCGTTTGTAATCCCTTCCAGGCGATAATAATATTTCTCGTCGTTGATCAAACCACTATGGTTAAACGATCGCTCTTCTGGTCCTAGTTCAGTGATCGGGTCCATACTATCTTCATCATCTCCAAAATAAAGCCTGAAGAGATCCAGATCCTGTTCATCAAATACCCAGGACAGGTCAATGGTCTGATCACCTGATATGGCTTGAAAATTTCTAATGTGAGCCAATTTAATATCCAATTCTGAATGGTCTGCCTCAAGAAATGAATGCCCATTGTACAGTTTAAGCCAGGCTCCATACAAAACATCTCCGGAGGGTCCATAATTATCGTTATCATAGCTTGTACCTGTGCCATCATAATCACTGTTCATTATAAAAAAATATTCCCGCCTCCCTAAATAGCTCTCATCCGGGTCCCACATCATATTTGGCGGATGTTCACCGCTCCCGTCATCCCATTCTGACACACAAATGTTTAACCGTCTCGGGCTTTCCTCATCAGACATATCCCAGGCTGATCCAAAAAATATGCCCGGTCCCATGGCATCATAGCCCATATCCCGTCGGTATATCTGAGACCATGTTGTATCCGTACTTTCAAAAATGATTTTCACATCCACATAATCATCATCATTTAAACTGGATCCAAAAAAATCTGAGCCTCTTCCAATACCGCCAAAAAATATATCCCCTCCCCAATTCACACCGGTTAACCAGCGAGGATCGCCTTCCCATTCATAAAACAGATCAGGATCCTGTTCTCTCTCATTTTCGACAGAATTTATTGAGGGAGAGAGAAGCAACTCCGGCTCAGCATCTGAAGTTTGTCCAGACACAGTTTGAAAAATAATTAGGCTGGTAAAAACCAGCCTAATCAAAAGGGCGATGTTAATCATAACTCACATTATTTTTTTCTATTTTATAATAATCATCTTCCTGGAAGAGGTGAACTGCGGAGTGGTCAGTTCATAAATGTACACACCGCTTCCTACTGCTTCACCTGAGTCTGTTGTCCCATTCCATTTAATGGAATAAGTTCCAGAAATTTTAGTTTCATTCACCAGAGTTCTTACCTTTCTTCCAAGAATGTCATACACTGTGAGTAAAACATGGGATTGTTCTGGTAGTTTATAGTGAATGGATGTTACAGGATTAAATGGATTGGGAATATTCTGCAATAGCGCAAATTCATCAGGAATATTTCTGAATGTGAGATCTACTTTTTGCAGTTCCATATTATCAGTGAACCGGACATTGACAGGACCAGATTCGTACTCACCGTAGAAAAATGTCAACAGATCTCCTGCCTCAGCTCCATCTAACATCTCGGTGGTCAAATCATCTCCATAAACAGCCCCAGTTTGGAGATAACCATCCTCCAACACTTTCATCTCTCCAATAAGAATTCCGCTCTCAGTGAAAACACCTACATAAGATTCTTCAGTCACCGCTATGTCTTCAAAGGATACAGTTCCATTGATAAACATGAATCGGTTTGTAGCCATTATGGTAGAATTTTTCCTGATGTCAACTGTCTTACCTAGTACTCCGGATGGCTCTGGATACGAAAAGTCAATCACATCTTCCAAGGCCTTTACCCAGTACCCGAACCCATTGGTCAATTCGGTTAATGTATTAAGAAAAGGAAACCCTGTGGGATCGAAAAATACAGCACCATCTTCGGTAAATCCAGTGACATAAACCAGGTTGTCGGAAATGATAAGTTCATTAAACGCATCATCCGGTGACATAGGATCATGGAGCCAATACCCGATGAGATTCCAATTGGAGTTCAGGTCAATAGTAAGATCTGCAGGGATGGGCA
>CAZOUJ010000078.1:0-806 GCA_964582955.1 uncultured bacterium | reverse complement strand
TCCCTCCTGCTCCAAAAGTTGAGATTCTGTTATTTTTAACCAATACCCAGCACCCGGTTCAATGTCTGTCAAGGTATTCAAAAACGATGGTCCGTTTGGATCAAAGAAAATGGATCCAACATCATTAAATCCGGTCACATAGACCAACTGATCATCCGATATTAAACTCTGAAATACATCTTCAGGGGCAAACTCCTCCATAGCAATGTCAAATGAAATAAGGTTCCAGTTTTCCATCAAGTCGATCTCATCGGTGAATATTGTGAGGAAATTGAACACTTCACTGGGGTCATCCCAGGGAGGCATGGGCGCACCATTATTATTAAACCAGCCGCTGAATGATTCCGGATATATAAGATAGGCATCTTCTGAATCATCGTAAATAACCAGAAAAAAGTTTTCGCCATCATTCATTCCCTCATCCACGTTTGGGCTTAGGGGATCATCACCGTAAATAGCGAGGTTGATATATGCTTGTCCCTCAAATATGGTCAATTGCTGGGCACCGGCACAATTCCCCTCTTCATCAAAAGCGGCGATCCAATCGTTCCCGGTTGGGGGAGAGCCATCAATCATTGCAATACCCTGAAAAATACCGGACAGTGGTGTAGGAATAAACTCAAACCCATAGGGAATCTCTGGCCCCGGTTCACCACCAGATGGTGTCACAAAGAGTTTCAAAACAGTGAACGCAGGATTATCAACCAGAAAACTGTTCTCCTGTATCATATCAATATTAATCATGGTTCCACCAAATGCATCCTGGAGATGGAAAGTACCCAGATCACTGGAAACATTATCCCAGG
>CAZOUJ010000077.1:0-7548 GCA_964582955.1 uncultured bacterium | reverse complement strand
TCATTGACAAAATAACTTATAGAACTTTTACCGGATTCTATCGTTACAATATATAGAAAAGTAATTGTCGAAATAAAAAATATCACTATTGGCAAATTTAATTGTTATAGCTAATTATTATAAAGTAATTTCAAGTTCCAGTATATTATGATAACAAGGCTCTATCCAACTGAGCTACGCAGCTAAAGTATGGAGAAATACAAGATTACCGAATAACCATTTATGAAAACAAAATAAAATCTATCCAATACTTGGATTCAATTCCAAATTCCACTAAAATTCCGGTTTTAAATTATCTTGAAATCTAAAGTTATTATCACTGCTGATTTATTATGTCTCTTTTAATATACAGCAGCAATAATAAATAATGCTTTTCCAAAAAAAGAAATATCTTAAAGGAGTTACTTAAATGGCAGTATCATATGAAACATTTATGGATGAGGTAAAAAAGAAAAATCCAAATGAACCGGAATTCCATCAGGCTGTGTTTGAAGTTGTGGAATCTCTGTGGGATTATTTGAACAGGTATTCAAAAACAGTTTGACCACGCTTCCTATTGGT
The DNA here is from genome assembly GCA_964582955.1 of uncultured bacterium. GTDB lineage: Bacteria > Fidelibacterota > Marinisomatia > Marinisomatales > AB-629-J13 > AB-629-J13. Next base: position 6,987 of record CAZOUJ010000077.1, on the reverse strand, counting down.
GGAGGAAAAGGAGGATCAGATTTTGATCCGAAAGGAAAATCAGATAACGAGGTCATGAGTTTTTGTCAGTCATTCATGACGGAATTATTTCGTCATATAGGTCCCAATACGGATGTTCCTGCTGGAGATATAGGTGTTGGCGGAAGAGTGATTGGTTTTTTGTTTGGTCAATATAAGCGACTGAGAAATGAATTTACAGGTGTTTTAACAGGAAAAAGTTTAAACTGGGGAGGGAGCCTCATTCGTCCAGAGGCCACGGGTTACGGCTGTGTTTATTTTGCCAATGAAATGCTTGGAACCCGAAAGGAATCCTTTTCTGGCAAGAAAGTGGCAATTTCAGGCTCGGGTAATGTGGCCCAGTATGCTGCAGAAAAAGTCCTGGATTTTGGTGGAATTCCCATTACCCTTTCAGATTCTTCAGGTTCTATTCATGATGCGGATGGAATTGACAGGGAAAAACTGGACTATATCATGGAATTAAAAAATGTCCACCGTGGGAGGATTCATGAATATGCAGAAAAATTTGGTTGTGAATTCATGGAAGGGAAGCGCCCCTGGTCAGTGAGCTGTGATATTGCTCTTCCCTGTGCCACACAAAATGAAGTGGATAAGGATAATGCGAAAGCCCTTGTCAAGAATGGATGTATCTGTATTTCTGAAGGAGCAAATATGCCTACCGAACCGGATGCGGTAGATATTTTTCAAAAAAATGATGTATTATTTGGTCCGGGTAAAGCATCCAACGCAGGAGGCGTTGCAGTTTCGGGACTGGAACTGAGTCAGTACAGCATGCTGATTAACTGGACCAGGGATTAGGTAGATAATAAATTAAGCAATATCATGTAACACATTCATGAGGCATGTATTAGTCATGGTTCAGAAAATGGATCGGTGAATTACGTCAAAGGTGCTAACATTGCTGGATTTATAAAAATAGCGGATTCTATGCTTGATCAAGGGGTTGTCTGAGGCAAAAATTATATTCCGGGTGATTCTTGTTCATCCATAACATCTGTTTCTTGCACTTCAGGTTTTAGCCCAACCCCAAACCCATTTTGACCGTTAATTGATATCCTGAGGGGAACATCCAACTGGTACCATGAAGAAAATTCCTTTTCTTCTTTTAGTGGCAATTTCCTAACCCATTTCAGATCGAACATCTCTTTCTTACCCTTATGTGAAATAGTAAAATATCCAATTCTTCGGCTTGTTACATTTTGAAAAAAATGGCTTCCGAAAGAATGGTCAACAGGAAAGTCTTTCATCCCAAGCTCAACCATGATCTTCACATTGGAAATATCCTGCCAATTGACAGGGATGCCCAGCCATGGGTCTGCTGACCCCCATCTCCCAGGTCCCACTAAAAGATATGGCTCCGAAGATAATTTATTATTAAAATACCCAATTTCTCTGGCAGCAGCTCTTGATTTTCCAGGCTGAAATGTTTTAGGATCCACTAAGATTATGTTTTTTATTCCATTGAAATAACCATTACCCAGTGACACAGTACTTTTTATAAACACTTCATCAGACGATTTTATTTTTATGTTATTTTTAACGTCCAGATTACTGATCACCATGGGTCTGATTTGTAGGAGACAAAATTCAGGAGGTTTTTCATTCTGAAATAAATTAACAGCAAATTCAATCTCAACAGGACATCCCATGAATTTTTTTCCTGTGCTTAATATTTCTGTAATGAGTTCAGGGAATGGAAAAGTTTGCCACTTCAAGATAGAAGGAAATGTGATAATTCTTTTCCCTTGGTATCTCAGTGAATCCCGAATTACAGAATCTTCTGAACAAATGACACTCCCTGCCCAAAACAAAGATCCATCATTTTCAGCAGTATCCAAACTGTATTTCGTTAGATTTGTTTTTTCACCTCCGGACAATGAGTCAACCGACGGATTTGTATTTAAGGCATAAAAAGTGGATTGGCTATTTTCTTCTGCAGAACGTACAGAGTAAAATTGAGGAAGAATTGCTGGATATTTGGGTGTAAAACGAAGTGATTTACCCCCTTCTACCACCGTTTTTCCAAAACCCAATGCGATAGTTGCAACACCATCATTTCTTTTTGCGTAAGAGACGGGATAATAATTAATATTTTGTGCGACACCGCTTAAGGTCGGATAAAATCTTTCTCCATGATTTTGACCAATCAATTCTGTGATTAGGATGGCCATTTTCTCTTCGTTATGATGATGTCTTGATTTAGAAATAATAGATTTGAGATCCTTGAAAAAGGTGGATGCATAAATTCGTTTTATAGCTTCGCTCAGCTGGCTCAATCGTTTTTTACTGCTTTTGTCCGAATTTTGGATCATGAGGGTCGAATACATTCCAGCCAATGGTTGATATTGAGAGTCCTCTAATAGACTGGAGGATCGAACTGCCAGAGGATATTTAACCTGTTTTAAAAAGGCTTTTAGAGATTTTATGAGGTTTGCAGGGAGAGATGCATTTATAAAAACAGTTTCCAATTGCGAGTTGGTTTTCATCGTGTAGATTTCTTCGTGTAGTTTATTTTCTACTAAAAACTGATCAAAAGCATCTGTACCTATAACAGCAATTCGTGGTATTTGGATCAGGACATCGGGAAATATATTTTGTATGTTTGTGTTCCTAATTATTTTATTAATAAAACCCAAACCCCTGGCCTTTCCACCCAAGGATCCTCCATAGAGTCGTGTGAAGTTTGTAACCGTTGTTTTTTCCCGTGTGCTGAAGTCTACCACCTGTAATTTTTTTTCATCATCCAGTGTCTTATCTATAGATTGAACCAGGTATGTTCTTAATTCTTCGGGTGAACCAAAATCTGTTACCTGTTTCGGCCTTAATTTTTTTGCAAGACTGAATTCACCTCTTGCAGCAATCCAATTGGAAAAGTGATTGCTTGATGCATGATGAATCATAATGTCTGTAGGGATTTTTTTAATCTGATTTCTTAATTCTTTCAAGTTTGCAGCTACTGAAATCTCTTCTCCATCCAATGATCTGAAAATAAAATTCCCAAATCCAAAATTATTTGTGATGAAATTCCGTATATCATAAAGGAGAGAGTCCGACCGTTTATTAAGAAAAGAAGCTTTCACCTTATCAGCCCATTGTTTTTTCTTAAGATTTGTTGATTGCAGAACAACAGGCATGTGGGGTTCCTTTTCCCGTACAAACTGAGTAAAATGAATACCAGCATCTGGATCCAATATGCCCTTTCTTGGGAAACGAATATCTGATACAATTCCTAAAATATTTTTATGGTAGGCATTAAAATATTTTTTTGCTTCTTCAAATTCAGTGGCAAACAAAATTTTTGTTCTGCTACGCAAATGGAGGATTCTGTGGGTATGATTAAAACTTTTACTCACCATTTGCTGAATGTGATACATAATCTCCTGATAAATCAATGGTAGAATGACCGAATAAAACCGGGGCGAATCCTCGATAAATATAATGGCTCTCACTTCACCTTTTTTAATGTCCCGGGGAGAATTTTTCCGATCTTCTAATTGTTTTATAATTGCAAGGAAAACATTGGAGTTTCCCGACCAAATAAACACACGATCAAAATATTGTTGAATTTCTTTTGTTCTAAATACAGTTAATTCAGATTCATCAAACGCTAGCAAGAAGAGGGATGTCCTTGGATGTATCTTTTTTATTTTTTTTGCCAGAGAAACAGAATTCATATCTGCAATCCTAAGCATGATAATGACTAAATCAAATTTACGTTTGTCTATCATGTTTAGTGCCTGCTCAGCAGTTTGTGCATGCCAAAGCCGTGGTGCATAACTAAAATTCATTCCAAGATACCCATGAAGTATCTGCTCTGTCAGACGACCATCTTCCTCAAGGATATATGCATCATAGGGGCTGGAGACAAGAAGAATTTCATGCACCCTAAATAACATAAGGTCTTGAAAATCTAATCTCTGATGTTTATTGTTGTCTGTGAAATTCATAATTGAGACTGCATTTTTGCTAAATGGATATTACATTTCATTATCCAATTCATCAATACTTATTAATTAAATGTTTGAGGGAGTTTGATTATTAACAAAGTTTTTATGTTGATTTTTGCAAAGTTATTGTTTTTCGTATGATAAACCACACTCAAATAAGAAGTATGAATGTTTATGGGATGAATGCTGGATATATCTTTCACTGTTTCATGCAAAAAGTTGGATTTATAGTCTCCCCAATTCATCTCGTTTATCCAGTGTTTATTCTGGACGGTATTTCAATGAGGTATTACAGTCTGTGATTTATGAGATAAAATATAACGGATAGGTAAGGGCTGTATTACTTTCAGGAAATATAATAGGAGCGGAACTAAGAAATACAGTTGCACAGTCGGATTGTCTCATGTCTGTTCCTCTACATCGAGTGAAATAAAGTGAAAGAGGATTTAACAAATTTGAGTAGATTGCAAGAAAAATTATAGATGAATATCCCTGTAGAATTGCATTAATTAAAGAGAGTAAAATGTGCACAGTGACAGACCGCCTTATCTAAAGAAGAGCGTAATATAAATATGGAAGATGCTTTTAAAATTAACAAATCCAAATCATACAAAAGTGCAGGATTGGTAGATGTTGTTCTGACCACCGGACATACCGCCAATTCCTGTGCACCTGTATTATTAAATATTGGGTTTGAACATGGCAATGCACTTTCACTGGCAGCCTCACAGTAACAAAGTAGAATGATTAAATTTCCGAAACTAATAAACCTTAAATCAAAAAAAGTATTGATACGGGTAGATTTTAATGTACCACTGAAAAATGGTCAGGTTCAGGATCAGTACAGGATAAAATCTTCTCTTCCCACAATTAAATATTGTTTAAATCAAGGTGCATCTGTCATTTTATGTTCTCATCTGGGACGTCCAAACGGAAAATATATAGAGGAAATGAGTTTAGTTCCTGTAGGAGAAACATTGGCAGATTTACTGGAAATGTCTATTAAATTTTCCAAGGACTGTATTTCTGAAGATTCCCACGATGTGACATTGGGCTTAAAGCCGGGTGAAGTACATTTACTTGAAAATCTTCGATTTCATAAAGGAGAAACTGAGAACGATCCTTCTTTTTCGTCACAATTAGCGAAGCATGGTGATGTGTTCATCAATGATGCTTTTGGAACTTCTCACCGAAGCCATGCATCAAATGTGGGAGTTGTTCCATTTTTCACTCAGAAAGGGATTGGGTTCCTTATTGAAAATGAGTTAAAATATTTAGAGAAGGCAATCAAAGATCCAGCAAGACCGTTTGTCGTAATTTTAGGCGGTGCTAAAATAAAGGGGAAATTGGATTTAATTTTGAAGCTTGTTGAGATTGCTGATTCCGTTTTGATTGGTGGAGGGATGGCTTTTACATTTTTAAAAGCTAAAGGAAAAGAGGTTGGGAACTCTTTAGTGGATGATTCAATGATTCCAGATGCGAAAAAGATATTGACCCATGCCAGGAATAATTTTGTGAGGATAAATCTACCAGTTGACGTAATCGCTGCTGAAAGCATGGATAAACCACAATCCATACAAACGGTTTCCGTTTCTAAAATTCCTAAGGCGATGGGAGGATTTGATATAGGGCCCGAAACAATTCAACGGTTCAACGGTTTTCTTACACATGCAGGGACAATTTTATGGAATGGCCCCATGGGTGTATTTGAAAAGGAAGGATTTGAAAACGGAACTAAGCTGTTGGCTGAATCGTTAGCAAAGGAAGGGGATCATGATCGTATTGTTATTGTTGGAGGCGGAGACACAGCTGCGGCTGTAAATTCATTTGGATTGACAGATTCTATGTCACACGTTTCAACCGGAGGCGGAGCGTCTCTTGAATTATTAAGCGGGAATCTTTTACCCGCTCTTTCTGCATTGGGGAAACCATGAAAAATCAGAAGATAGTAGCGGGTAATTGGAAAATGAATAAAACCCTGAATGAAGGAATCTCGTTCGTCAGAGAAATGTCCAAATTACTTTTGGATATAGAAAGGACAAAAGTTATATTCTTCCCGCCTTTTACAGCATTAGCTGGAATGATGGAACAATTGATAGGTAGCACGCATGATTTGGGCGCACAAAATTGTTATTGGAAAGAGTCAGGTGCTTTTACGGGTGAAATATCATGCTCCATGTTGTCCGAATTAGGTGTACAATATGTCATTGTCGGACATTCAGAAAGAAGGCATGTTTTTAGAGAAAACGATGAGTTGATAAATCAAAAAATTCACTCTGTCATTTCGCACAATTTAACACCTATTTTTTGTGTGGGAGAAACTGAGGAGCAAAGGAAATTTGAAAAAACACAGGAAGTTTTGGAGAATCAAATAGACAAAGGATTAAGAGGAGTCTCAAATATAGGTGATACCATTATCGCTTATGAGCCTGTTTGGGCAATTGGAACCGGTTTGAATGCCGACGAATCACAAATTGAAGAGGCCCACACATATATCAAACAAAAAATCCAAAATAATTATTCTGTCCAAGATAATAAAAACATATCTATTTTATATGGAGGTTCTGTGAATCAGAAGAATGCAAATACCCTTATCTCTACACCTGGTGTGGACGGATTTTTAGTTGGAGGTGCCAGTCTAGAAAGAGATTCATTTTATCAAATAATAAACACAGTTGAACAATTTAGTAAGGAGTGAACGTGCAAGGATTTTTTATTTTTTTACATACAATAGTTAGTATCCTGTTAATTCTGACAGTTCTAATGCAGGCGAGCCAGGGAGGTGGACTATCAGGGACATTTGGAAGTGCCACCACCAGTGCCATTATGGGTGGAAGAGGGGCCGCTTCATTTTTAAGTAAAATTACAACCTGGTTGGCTGGAATATTTCTATCCCTTGCACTACTTATCAGTTTATTAAGTGCTCCGGGACAAGTGGAATCAGAATCTTTATTGAAACAAGAATCTGAAAATCAACCAATTTCGCCTGGTGCTGACCTATCTTTGCCGGCAGGACTTGAGC
>CAZOUJ010000076.1:0-7657 GCA_964582955.1 uncultured bacterium | reverse complement strand
CCCCTACATTTAGCCTTACCCATGATCATAATATTACTTTTGAGTTTTGCGTGGGCAACCGGAAATATGGAAAAGGATTTTTTAGGGATTGGAAATTTATTGTCAAGGATATTTTTCTACGATTTTTTGTCAGCAAGAGACAACAATATGTGGTCTGATTATATAGGTGCCACTCTTGGCGTTGGGTTCATAGTGGCAGGATACGGTACCAACGTAGGCCATGAACTTACCCATCGGACAAAAGATCGAGTTGCCATGCTGGAAGGAAGATGGCTTTTGTCAGCAAGTTGCAATGCAGACTTCGCCATTGAACATGTATACGGCCATCACGTAACCGTAGGAACTTATGAGGATCCTGCAACAGCCCGAAAAGGAGAAAATGTATATGCTTTTTTCATACGATCCACAGTATTTGGGCATATCAGCGCATGGAAACATGAGCTTAGGAGACTCCGGAAAAAAGGATTCAGCCTTTTTTCTTTTAGAAATAGGATGATAACAGGCTATATAATGTCATTATTGTGGTGTATCTTATTTTGTAGCGCAGGAGGTTGGTTTGGACTAATTCTGTTTTTGAGCCAAGCCTTGTTTGCAAAATTTATCCTTGAAATTGTGAATTATATGGAACATTATGGTCTTATTCGAAACACTGAAAAATCGGTAGGACCGGAACATTCCTGGAATACTAACAAGAGAATGAGTACCATGGTGCTTTTTTCATTAACAAGACATTCCGCACATCACGAAAAGCCAAAAGTAAAATTTTGGAAATTGGATCCGTACGAAAATGCACCCCAAATGCCTTATGGGTATCTTACCACCCTAGTAATTTGCCTTATACCGCCTTTATGGTACCGCATCATAAATCCGAGCTTAAATAAATGGGAACAGAAATATTTATTGGCATAAAAAAATATACAGGAAAAAATATTATGCAGTCAGATCCAATCCTGATGGGACAATAATCATTGATGGATAAATTATAGGATTTATTCCAAGGTGAACATTATAATGAACAAGTCCTTTACGCTGGTCAGAGCAATATTTTGAGAGTCACATCATGAGTCATTTTTTCATTAGTGGTAGTAGATTTAAGGTATAACTAAAATATTGAAAAATAATACAATTCTATATTGGATTTTCACAGTGGCTAATCTCGGCTTCTTCATATATGTCTGATTTAACCCGTCGGGAATTTCTCCGCCAAAGTATGCTATTGGCTGCGGGAATAGCATTGGTTTCCTGCGATGATGAGTATGATGAAATAGATCATGACTCTCCAGGCACACTTTCAGGAACTCAACCTTCCAAAAAGGTGATTATTGTTGGAGCAGGCATGTCTGGTTTGGTGGCTGGATACGAGTTGAATCGAGCCGGCCATGACGTGACAATTCTGGAAGCGAGAAATCGATTGGGAGGACGAGTTTTGACTCTGCGCACACCGTTCTCCGATGGACATTATGCCGATGCAGGGGCAGCACGAATTCCACCACATCACGACATGACGCTGGGCTATGCAGATCATTTTGGGTTAACGCTTGACCCCTTTTATCCCGAATTAGATTATTATGTAAATTTGGCAAATGGAAGTCGAACTCTAGTTCCCGCTAATGATTATCTAAATGAACCACCTTGGGGAAGTTATCCGGTAAGTCGAAAGGATTTTGTAAAAATTCGTGGTGGAACAGACAAATTACCCTTGGCATTTTCCGATACCCTTACTGAAAATATTCATCTTGCAACACCCGTCGAATCTATTGAACAGAATTCCGCTGGTGTGGTTGCAAAAGTATCGGATGGAACAGAGTTCACAGCAGATAGGGTACTCTGCACTGTTCCATTACCAGTTTTAAATCGAATCCAATTTAGCCCATCACTTTCTCCTGAAAAAATTGAGGCCAGTAGTGGAGGATATAATTATATCAACATCACAAGGGTTTTTATTCAGTTTATGAACAGATTTTGGGAAAGTGAAGGATTAAACGGATGGGGAAATACCGACTTGCCGGAGGAAATATGGCAACCAACTTGGGACAGGGATGGCCCCAGGGGCATACTTTTATCATACTTGAATTTTGGTCGTGCAGACGCAATAGACCAACTTAGTGAAGCAGACCGTATTGAACATGTGCTAAACCGATGGGAAAGTGTATTCCCTGGTGTACGAGATCATGTAGAAAATGGTACTTCATTTTCGTGGGCTCTGGAGGAGTGGTCGGGTGGTGCAGTCGCTCATCCAACATCCGAACAGAGTGAAGAATTTGATTCATTTTTAGGTGCTGTGGAAGGCCGAATTCACATTGCTGGTGAACATGCATCGGATTATCATGGCTGGATGCAGGGAGCAATCCTTTCTGGCCTTCGGGCAGCCACGGAAATCCACGAAGGAGATTAATTTTTCTTTTTCCATGTAGTTTCTATAAATAAAATCTCGCGTAGATTTTAATGATTTTGTGTAATTTTGATTATTCAATAATTGTTTAATTTTTGTTTACTTGATATGACATATAATACAATCAACAAAAAATTATTAAGCGGACAACCTATCCTTTTAGATGGCGGTGTTGGCACAGAAGTAATGAGACGAGGTGTTCGCTGGCGTCAGCACGGCATTGAAGATGCACCGGATACAATCCGAGAAATCCATACAGACTATTTAAAAGCTGGTGTTGATATTCTTACCACTCACACATTTAATTTAACCAAACGCAACTTTATAAATTTTTTCCGTGATGGGGAACATATGTCTCTGATAGGTGCTTCTGGATTGGCATCAAAAGCGGATGAATTATGCCGCTCAGCTATATCTCTTGCAAAAGAGGCGTTAGCTGAAAATGGAAAAGCCGAAACAGTTCCCCTTGCCGGTTCCATTTCACCGGTTATGCATCTATTCCGTCCGGACCTCTCACTGCCTAAAAATGACTGCATTTCTCATCACAGGGAATGTATAAAGATTCTTGAAGATTGCGGTGTTGATCTTATCTTTTTTGAAGGAATGAATACTATTCGTGAAGCAAAGGCCGCCCTGGAGGCAGTAAGTGAATTTGACCTGCCCGTGTGGAGTAGTTTTGTTCCAGATATGGATGGTAATCTCTTAAGCGGAGAATCCCTCCGTTCTGCAGCACATCATGCCCGAAGCAAAGGGGTTTCGGCTGTTCTAGTTTCTGCCGGAAGCATACCCATGATAACCAAAAGTCTGCCCAATATTTTAAATGGAGAACCTTGTGGTGCAAAGGCGATTATTGGACAATACAGTCCACCAAGTTGGAAACCGGATTTTTATCCCCGCTTTGAAAATACAGAAGAAGTATCACCGGAAGCATATGCCCAACAGGCACAAGGCTGGCTGGATAAGGGCGCTTTAATCATTGGTGGTTCAAGTGGAACCACCCCAAAACATATTCACGCAGTGCGGAATATAATAGATTAAAATATGGGATATACAGAACTTAAAAACAGAATAAATGACCGGAAGGTAACATTTCTAGATGGCGGTATAGGTACAGAAATTCTACGAAGGGGATATACCTGGGCCAGCCACCAGCTCAAGACTGAGCCGGAATTAAACCTAGAGATTCACCAAGATTATATTAATGCCGGCGCAGATGTGATTACCACCAACACCTTCCAACTCAGCAAACGCAGTTTTCGAAATCATTTTGCTAATGATAAGCACCTTTCAGCTATGGGTGCTCCTGGACTTTTGGCTCGGGCAGGTGAGCTCATTCATAAATCTGTTGCTTTGGCAGATAAAGCCCGTCAATCGCTTGGTCAGAATAATACCCTGATTGCTGCTTCCATTACCACATTGGAGTGGTGTTTTAGACCGGATCGAAGCCCTGATTCTTCTAAAATATATGATGAATATCTGGAAGAGCTCACGGATTATGCCGACGCCGGTGCGGATATTTTCCTCTTTGAGACATTCAATTCTACCCCGGAAGCTGAGGTGGCAGTCAAAGCGGCAAAAGAAATTGGTAAACCAGCATGGGTCGCTTTTGTTCCCTATGCAGATGGTCGGCTCTTGGGTGGTCAGTCCATGGAGGAAGTGGCAGAAGCCATGGTGCGCAATGAACCAGATGTGCTCTTATTAAACTGTGCTCCACCTGATCATATCACTGCAGGGCTGGAGCAATTGGCACCCCTGTGGGATAAGCCCTTAGGGGCCTATGCACATGTGGGAAAATTTAATCCTCCAGAATGGCAGTTTACTGATGAATATAACGCGGATCAGCATCTGCAGGAATGTAAACACTGGCATAATCTGGGTGCCACAGTTATCGGAGGCTGTTGCGGAACAACACCCGAATATATCAAGAAAATCACCGAATATTTTAGCTGAAAAAATTATAGGGCATACTTTCTCATAAAGATCTTTGTTAATTACCCAGTTTCCAGCACAGAGTGAAGCTGTGTCCTAAAGAAGCACCTTTATAGTTGAAATGAAATCTATTTGTAATATATAGAAACAAATATCCCCTCTGGATTCAATCTTCTACCATGATAAAAAATAAGATTAGTTTTGTCTTACCGTTCATAATATCACTATCCTGTGATTCTGGTGACCGTACCCGTACATATCATTTACCTAAAACAAAAATAAAAACTTTCCAACCCTCAACCGTAGAAAGTGTAACTGAGATTTCAATATATGCATGGGAAAAACCTGGTTCATGGATACCATCTGAAGGTTCTTCAATGAGACTGGCAAGTTTTGAGATTCCCTATTCTACCGGATCTGGAGATTTGTCAATCATGGAGTTAGGTGGAGAAGGTGGAGGTCTCGAAGCCAATGTTAACCGCTGGCGGGGGCAGATCGGATTGGATCCCTTAACCAAGGTGGAGATTGAAAATGAAGCTGAAAATGGAATAAGTGAACTCGGAGATTACCTATTATTTCGGCTGATCAATCTTGAAAAAAAAGAGTCTGCTTTTTTAGCAGCTATTTTTTCCCTTGAGTCCAGAACCCTGTTCATTAAACTGACTGCCAGTGCGCAAGGGCTATCAGAGATAGAAAAAGAGTTTAAAGCTTTTTGCTCATCCATGAAATTTGAAAATAGTAATCAATGAAACAGGTAATTAAAATAGCAAGCAATCCGAAGATCTTTGTCTATACGATAATTTGGCTTATGGTACTTGTTGTCCTTGGCACCCTTGCCCAGCGGGATATTGGCCTCTATGCGTCTCAGCAGAAGTATTTTTCGGCTAATATTACCTGGTTGGGCGGTATAATTCCTGTTCCTGGCGGTAGAATCACGATGGTTATTATACTGACAAATCTCACATCCATGCTATTTAAACCGAATCTGTGGAAGATTAAAAAAATTGGTGTTCTTGTCATGCATATTGGAGCACTTCTTCTTCTTATAGGTGGAGGGCTCACAGCAATATTCAGTTCTGAGGGAAACATGGTAATTGAAGAAGGGGCCCAATCAAATTATGTGGATGACTATAATGATATGGAACTGACTATTATTAATACTTCAAAGGACATCTTGGATTAATACACAATTTTTGATCAGCCAATTTTGGGAAAATGAAACATATTATCCCATGAAAACCTGAATTTTAATATTGAGATTATCAACTATTTTAAAAATTGTGAGCCCCTAAAGCGTACATCACCTGCAGGAATCCAATATAAGGATATGTTGAAAAATTTTACATTGAGTGAGTTAAAGCCGGAAAAAGAAAATAACAGAAATCGTCCCGGGATTATTTATAGGATTACAAATTCCGACTCCAATAACGACGGAATTTATGGTATCTTCTTAAGACAATCTGTGAAACAAACTGCAATCATTAATAATAAAAAATATGAATTTATTTTTAGGAGAAAACGAACATACCTCCCCTTTGCAATTGAATTATTGGATTTCAAAAAAGTAATGCATGCTGGAACTGGTATAGCAAAAAGTTACAGTTCGGAAGTCAACCTTATTGAAAATGGTATTCCCTGAAGAGTTTTAATTGAGATGAATGAACCCCTGCGCCACAGAGGCTATACCTTTTTCCAAGCGTCTTTTATTGAGGGTCTTGAAGGAGAGACAACAGTGCTGGCAGCTGTAAAAAATTATGGGAGGTTATTTCCCTATATTTCAAGCATTATTATGAGTATCGGACTGCTTCTCCATTTATTGAAAAGTATGCCAAAGCTTTTACAGAAAAATCCAAGGGATGGTTCATGATGGAATTCTGTTTAAGATTATTTATTTCTATTTTTCTGATTCTTCCTTTATCATACGGCAGAGATATTGATGAAAGGGATTTCCCTATCCAGGATGGAGGCCGTATCAAACCACTGGATACTTTTGCCCGAAACCAGTTATTGGCACTTTACGGAAAACGGTCTTTAAAACATGAAAAACTGTCTGCAATTGACTGGTTGTTTGAACTGATACTCAATCCTGAAAAAGGAGGAAGAGAGAAGATATTCAATATTCGGAATCCTGAGGTTACTGCCAGCCTGAGTTTGGAATGGACCAATGAACATAAATATAGTTTTATTGAAGTATTTCCAGGACTCATGGCACAAGTGGAATTAATTAGTGTAATCCACAAAAAACCTGATGAATCTCGTACCATTTTTGAAAAACAGCTTCTTGAAATATACTTCAATGCAACGCGGTTCAAAGAAATCACACATAGCTTGAGTTGCCTGGTACCTTTTATTGAAATCAATGATTCTTTTCTAGCAGAAAAACTGAATACATCACCTGGTAAAGTGGTCAGTTATGCACATCTTATAAAACAATTCCAAACTTTATCCGAAATGTTCCATAATGTCATGAATAAGCCGGAAGATCAGTGGTCTGAATCTGATAAAGAGCTTAATATGATTCTTTTAACACTCCAACACACCAGTTCAGAGGATTTTGCACAGGCACTGAAATTAATCCCATCGTCTCATCTTGATGAGACTGGAACCTGGCTTTCTCCCTGGGAGTTGATGGATGGCAGACCCCGTGAACTCTACCAAGATAAAATCCTCAATGCTCTAGAAAAATATCTAGCTGGTCGGGCTTTGGGGGATGAAAAAATAATGATGTCAGCGTTGTCGGATTATGAGGAAGGAATCACATCCATTACCACGGGAAACCCGGACATTAATGTGCTAAAAAAAGAAACCTGGGTGAATAAAGCAAATCTGTTTTATTTCAGTGTGGCATTTTATCTGTTAGCATTTATTTTTCTTGGATTAAGTTGGATGTTTCATCACCCTAAATATTTGCATAGAATTTCCGCATGCTCACTTGGTATAGGGCTTTTGTATCATATCTATGGCATTTACCTGAGAATGGTCATTATGGGACGCCCACCGGTATCCACTTTATATGAATCCGTTATTTTTGTAGGATTTGTCACAGTGGTCTGTGCGATTATAATTGAATATTTTCGCAGAGATGGATTAGGATTATTTGTGGGAGCAGTAAGTGGAGCTGTTTTACATTATGTCGGTTTTGGTTATGCTTCAGATGGAGACACACTGGGGATGCTGGTAGCAGTCCTCAATTCAAATTTCTGGTTGGCAACTCATGTTACTACCATTACACTAGGTTATGGGGTAACATTGGTCGCTGGATTTATTGGGCACTTGTACCTCATGCAAATGATACGGAACCCCCAAAATAAGACTCTATTAAAAAGAGTTAAGCCT
>CAZOUJ010000075.1:3779-7756 GCA_964582955.1 uncultured bacterium | reverse complement strand
AGAAATACCTGGTGAGGGTTACATCATTGCCGGGGAAACATTCTCTTATGGAGAGGGAGGAGGTGACATTATTTTGCTGAAGATTGGTCTGGACGGAGATCTGATGTGGTACGAAACATACGGTGGACCATTGGACGAAGATGCCCAGTGGGCGCAGTTCACATTTGATGGAGGTATTATTATTACTGGATCCACAGACTCCTTCGGTGAAGGAAATGATGATGTGTTTCTAGTAAAAACAGATTCACAGGGAGAAATGCAGTGGTCCAATACTTTTGGAGGGGGAGAAGCTGATCTCAGTCTTTCCATTGTGGAGTCATCCTCGGGAGGTTACATTATTGCGGGACAGACGGAATCCTATGGCAACGGCAATGACGATGTATATTTGATCAGGGTTGATGGAAACGGGAATCTTATGTGGGAGAAGACTTTTGGTCTTTTTCAGGCTGACGCAGCCTCTTCAATAGTGGAAACATCTGATGGTGGTTTTGCTTTTGCTGGTGTGCTGACAACAGATGAAGGAGGATTTGATGCATGGGTCGTTAAAACAGATGCCCAGGGGGATTCACTCTGGACCCAGGTATACAGTGCCGGTCCTGGCTGGGATATCTGGGATATTGCTTTTTCTATCCAAAGCACCGGAGATAGCGGCTTTATTGTTGCAGGAATGACCGGGCTTTTTCAACAGTTTAATGTATTTCTCATGAAAATAGAATCAGATTCTGATCCACAACCATCTGTGTTCCATGTACCAGATACTTTTCCGGATATTCAGTCTGCCATCAATTATGCCACCGATGGTGATACTGTTCTTGTTCATCCCGGAGTTTATCTTGAAAATATTAATTTCAGCGGAAAAAATATTGTGGTGGGGTCGTTGTACATTACCACTGGAGACACTTCATACATTTCTCAGACAGTGATAGATGGGAACCAGAATGGAAGTGTTGTACTCTTTGAAAACGGTGAAGATTCTTCTTCTGTCTTGAGAGGTTTATCCATTGTTAACGGAACAGGGACATTTCTCCTGGCACCGAGATACGGAGGCGGAATATTCTGCCGTGAAGCTGATCCAACGCTGAAGGATTTAAAAATTTATGATAACCACACTGGTACAATAGGTGTCGGGGGTGGACTTGCACTGTATTTATCCAATTCCCTTGTTGAAAAAGAGATTGTTTATGGCAACTCCGCAGCAGGGGGGGGTGGTATATTTGGACTCAATAACAACGGTGACTTCAGAAACATAACATTAACAGATAACTGGACATACGGCGAATTTGATGCGGGGGGCGGTGGAATGCTATTTCAAGACTCTGAACCCCTACTAGAGAAAGTGTTCGTCCATAATAATTCATCAGGTGTGGGTGGCGGAGCAATTGCTTTCACTGGTTGCGAGGTAATCATGAATCACATTACAATTGGGAATAACTCAGCAGGAGATGGAACAGGAAGCATCTATCTTTTTCATACAAATGCTTCACTCATCAATTCCATATTGTGGAATGATCATTTGGATAATGAGGTTTATTTTCATGATTATGAAAATTGGGGACCTATCGCTATCAATTATTCAGATATCCAGGGAGGGATAGGTGCTATTGAGACCAGTGGGATGGGGGTTGTTCTATGGGATGAAGGCAATTTCGGGTTAGATCCGCTTTTTGCGGATGTGGAGAACGGTGATTATAATCTTCAATCAGGCTCACCCTGTATAGATTCAGGAGACCCTGACTCACCATTTGATCCGGATAGTACAGTGACAGATATGGGAGCTTATTATTTTCATCAGAACACTGGACCACAATTGGTTGAGATATTTTATATGGGAGACTGGAACCTGGTGGGGTTACCTGTAGATGTAGAAAATGCCTCATACAGCACCGTATTTCCTGATGCAATCGAGGAAACACTTTTTTCCTTTGGAGATGGTTACACCTTGGCAGAATATTTGGTTCCGGGTGCTGGTTACTGGCTCAGGTTTCCGGAAGATGGTCTTGTTTCCGTAGAGGGTACTCTATTTGATGAGATACCCGTTATCGTGAATAATGGGTGGAATCTTATGTCCGGCATTTCCGGAATGGACTATACTGCCGATATTATCGATCCGGATGAAATTATCATTGAAAATACATTTTATGGTTTTAATGGAAGTTATTTTCAGACGGATTATATAATTCCGGGACTGGGGTTTTGGGTAAGGGCAAATGGAGATGGAACAGTCTACTTATCCGGTACAGGACAATCATCAAAAGTGTCCGTTGATATAGATATGAATATCCAAGATGGCAATAAACTGATATTTTCAAATAGTAAAGGATACATAGCTACCTTGCTAATAGGAGGATCAGCGGTTAATAAAGACCCATTAAGCTACACTCTTCCTCCGGTACCGCCTTCTGGAGCCTTTGATGTCCGTTTTGCTGGAGATTTGATATATTCTGAAAATGGCGGTGATATACTTATCCGGAATGATCATTATCCTTTAACGATCTATTATGAAGGTGCAAGCGTGATTGAAGAGAAAGCAGAGTGGAAACTTGTCAACACTGAAAGTGGACAAGAATTTTCCATGTGGGAAGAAGCGATTGTTATCCATAGCTCTGTATCAGAATTATTATTGAAAAAACGGACTGTTTCTCCCAATGATTTTATCTTTCACCAAAACGTTCCCAACCCGTTCAACGCTGTCACAACACTATACTATGAACTGCCAAAAAATTTATTTGTAACTATTATTGTATATAATATATTAGGTAAACAAATTAAAGTGTTGGTTGATGATCATTATGCTGCCGGGTCCAGGTCAGTCCTTTGGGATGCCACAGACTCAACGGGCAGACCCGTAAGTGCTGGGGTCTACCTTTACCAGATTAATGTGGGGGATTTTGTGCAGACAAGGAAAATGGTGCTATTGAAGTAAGCCTGTACCCTGTTTCTTGTTATTCTCAGCATCGAAGTGTATTATCCAACATGAACATTATTTATTTTATGAATAAAATCTTGTCTCTAGCCATACTTTTTGTTTTAGTGGTAGTATCAGGGAATAGATTGTACTCTGCCTAAAGTTAAAGCACAGGAGATTACAAAAATCCAAATAAAGTTTTGCGGAAGTTATGTGAAGATTTAGATATTAGATTTAAATATTCAATGTTATCATGGAATAATGGAAGAAGAGAAACAAACGGAAATTGGGCAAAATACCGGTATGAAAATGTTGAAAATTCAACAGGGTTTATGCCTGTGTCCCAAAGAAAAAAGACATCCCGGATCAATGAGAATTCATTTACACCGGATGTCTTGAGAGTTATAAATATTTATTAACAAAAAAGGAAGTAGATGCATTTAATAGTTAAGAAAAAAGAATTAGGGGATTTAAAAATTCGTACAAATAAAATGGTCTCGTTAACACTTTCAGAAAGGCAAATATGCGATCTGGAATTAATATTGAATGGTGGGTTTTATCCTCTAAACGGATTTTTAAATGAAGAAGATTATCATTCTGTTTTAGACACCATGAGATTAAAAAATGGAAAGATTTGGCCTATTCCTATCAATTTGGATATTTCCAAAAAATTGAGCGAAGTGATTTCCATTGGAGATGAAATCGCGCTTCGGGATAAAGAAGGATTTGCTTTGGCAATCATGAATGTAGAATCAAAATGGAAAGTGGATAAAGCTTTTGAAGCACAAAGTGTTTTTGGTACAAGTGACATAATACATCCAGGAGTGAATTTTCTGCAAAACAATATAAATCAAAATTATTTAGGAGGATCAGTAAAAGGATTACTCCTCCCGAAACATTACGATTACCAGTTGTTGAGGATGACTCCGGAAGACTTAAAAAACAAATTCAGTAATTTGGGATGGGAAAAAGTAGTTGCCTTTCAGACCAGAAATCCTATGCACAGAGCTCATGTAGAGATCACTCGTCAAGCATCTAAAGAAAAAAATGCATCCCTTTTAATTCATCCGGT
>CAZOUJ010000075.1:0-3758 GCA_964582955.1 uncultured bacterium | reverse complement strand
AAAACCGGGAGATTTTGATTATTTCACTCGGGTTAGGTGTTATGAAAAGATTATTGAAAAATATCCGGATAACACAGCCATGCTTTCATTACTGCCATTAGCCATGCGGATGGCGGGCCCTCGTGAGGCATTATGGCATGCTATCATTAGAAAAAATTATGGTTGTACCCATTTAATTGTGGGGAGAGATCATGCAGGTCCAGGGCAAGATTCAAAAGGAAATCCATTTTATGGTCCCTATGATGCACAGGAACTATTAAAAAGCCATGAAAAGGAAATTGGCGTGGAAATGGTTCCTTTCAAAATGATGGTTTATGTAAAGGAGGAGCAACGGTATTTTCCCATAGATGCAGTTTCGGATACAAAAACGAAATTGGAGGTGTCCGGGACCGAACTCAAAAAACGCCTGGATTTGGACGAAGAAATTCCAGAATGGTTTTCCTATAATGATGTTTTAATCGAACTTAAAAAATCACAAGTGAATTAGGATTTTCCAAGCAACATCGTTCCATTAATGTAAAAAGAATTGGATTTGTAGCAAGTGAAATCACTAAAAATCGTGGAATTGCCGTGTGCGCTCCGATTGCCCCTTATACATCAGATAGAGATGCGGTTAGGGATATGGTGAGTGCTTATGGAGGATTTATCGAAATTTATGTATCCACTCCCCTTGAAGTATGCGAACGAAGGGACGTAAAAGGACTGTATGCAAAAGCAAGGCAGGGAATTCTAAAAGAGTTCACAGGTATCAGTGATCCTTACGAACTTCCGGAATCTCCGGAGATTATTATAGATTCAAGCAGTGATGATCCCGAAATCCTGGTACAAAACATCATGAAGAAAATTGAAGAATTTGGATATGTGTAATTGTGTTTGATTCTTCGATATATTGAGATATGCGAACAGCACTTTCCCAAAACATAGAGGATGGATTTATATTATTTTTATGAATAAAACCCTGTCTCTAACGACACTTTTTGTTTTAGTGGCAGTGCCGGGAAATAGTTTGGCACAAAATCCTCCGGACTGGTCTGTTAATCCATCTGACTTTCAATTCAACGCTAGTATGACCGGTGTGTTGATATTTAACGGGCAGAAATCCACAGACAGTGAAGATATCATTGCTGCATTTGTAGGTGATGAATGCCGCGGAGTGAAGACGGATGGAATATATTTTCCACCTTCCGAACACTGGGTATTTGGTTTGACGATTTATGGCACTACTTCAGGAGAGGTTATCACTTTTAAAGCCTATGATTCTTCTGCTGATTTTATTTTTGAACTAACAGGTCATACATATGAATTTATACCTAATGAAATTATAGGGAGTGCAGAAGATCCAGTGGAATGGAGTTTTTTATCTTGTGTCATTAACGAGATCATGTCAGATCCTGCATCTGTTAGTGACGCTGATGGTGAGTGGTTTGAATTGTACAATCCGTCCAACGATACCCTGAACTTGAATGGATGGACAATTAGTGACCGCGAGAGTGATACACATACGATTACATCAAATGTATCCATACCGCCGTTAGGATATGCAGTATTTGGAGGAAATGCTGATTATAACACAAATGGCGGGGTTAATGTTGACTATGAATATAGTGGTATCAGTTTAGCCAATGGGAGTGATGAACTGGTACTGATGTTACCAACAGGTACTGGAATTGATAGTGTTGCTTGGGATGATGGAGCAACATTTCCAGACCCAGCAGGAGCCTCCATGTATCTTATTGATCCTGACCTTGACAACAACATTGGTTCTAACTGGGCAGAGTCCAGTGCTCCTTATGGTGATGGAGATCTAGGGACGCCAGGCTTTGCTAATCAGTCCTCTTCATATCCTCCAGACAGTTTTAATTATATATCCACCCCATCTTCTGGCCTTTTCAGGGGACAAGCAACTATAGATAGCATTCCGGCTGAGGCAGGTGATTGGATAGCAGCCTTTGATGAAGATAGTAATTGTGCTGGGGCAAATACATTAGTGATTGATAATAACATATCATATATCAATCTAAATATTTATGGAGATGATATGACCTCACATGATATAGATGAGGGTATAAATGTGGGAGAAGTTTTTAGTCTTCATTTATGGGACAGATCTCATGATGTGATCTATGAATACTCAGAATCATTTGACTGCTGGTACAATAACAATGGAGCTCCAATGATCAATTGTGGTGATATTAACACAGTATATGATTTTGTTGAAGGTAACGATACTCCGGAACTTTCAATTGATGAACCTGTTGCAGTTCCTGCACTATTTTCTTTATATCAGAACTTCCCCAACCCCTTCAACCCTATTACAACACTTTACTATGATTTACCTAAAAATATATTTGTAACTATTATTATATACAATATATTAGGAAAACAAATTAAAGTGTTAGTTAATACCAATAAAGAAGCAGGCTACAAGTCAGTTCAATGGGATGCAAAAGACAGCATGGGGAAACCAGTAAGTGCTGGTGTATACATCTATCAGATCCAGGCAGGGGACTTTGTCCAGACCAGGAAGATGATTCTGTTGAAGTAGTTCCATCTCTTTTTGAGACAGTAGGAACGTGATAAATTTAGACACATGAAAAAAATCATTTTATTATTTATTATTTTGTCCGGTCTCATTGCACAACCGGGATGGTCTGATTTTTTATTTGAGGGACTCACAAGACAATACTATCTCCATCTCCCAAACGAGCTTGGATCAGTGGATGGGTATCCACTGGTATTTGTTTTACATGGCCTCGGTGGTAACGCAAATGGTATGATCGGGTATTCTCAGATGAACCAGGTGGCAAACGACAATGGGTTTGCTGTGGTCTATCCCAATGGAACATTCGATCAGTTCGGAAATAGGTTTTGGAATGTAGGATATGAAATTCATTTTGATGAGACTGTGGACGATGTGGGATTCCTTGTTTCCCTTGCCCAGTTTCTCCAAACCGAATATAATTTGGACCCAGGCCGTATTTTCAGCACTGGATTTTCTAATGGAGGGGATATGGGTTACCTTCTGGGATGCGAAGCTTCAGATGTATTTAAAGCAGTTGCGCCGGTTGCAGGATGTTTGATGGAATGGATAACCGAATCATGTTCACCCCAGAATCCGATCTCCCTCTTCGAAATCCATGGCACACAGGACAACGTGGTCTGGTGGGATGGTGACCTGGATAATATCGGTGGCTGGGGACCCTATTTAGGCACATTGCAGGGAATTGAATTCTGGAGTGAGATGAGCAACTGCACAGAATCAACATCTGAGTTTTTACCAAATTTGAACCCAAACGATGGAAGCATAGTCATAAGTCACAAGCATTTAGAGTGCACAAATAACACAGAGGTATGGCTATATGAAGTTAACGGTGGCGGGCATGACTGGCCAGGCAGTTCAGGAAATATGGATATCAACGCCAGCGAGGAGATATGGGATTTCTTTGATAGACAAAATACCGTTATGAATGTTGATTATTTATCAGGTTGGAACCTCGTTGGGTTGCCTCTTGAAGTTGAAGATTCTTATTATACTTACATATTCCCTGAATCAATAGAAGGAACATTATACTCTTTTGATAATGGATACAACCTTGAAACAAGTCTGATCCAAGGTGAAGGCTACTGGTTGAGATTCAATGATGCAGACAGCACCACTATTTCAGGTATACCAATCAATGAACTTACTATTAGTCTGAATGAAGGATGGAATCTCATATCAGGCATAAGTACTCCTTTAGATATCACAGAGATACAAG
>CAZOUJ010000074.1:7259-7794 GCA_964582955.1 uncultured bacterium | reverse complement strand
GATGTGAAACCAGATCAACCAGAAGAAAAAGAAGACCAGAGGTAAACATGGCACTTATAAACAAAAAGAAATACTGCTTTTTTAAAGAAAACGGAATAACAGAAATTGATTACAAAGATGTAAAACTACTAAGGCGTTTTACTACTGATCAGGGAAAAATTATGCCTCGGAGAGTTACTGGAACAAGTGCAAAAATGCACAGAAAATTAGTTAGGGAAATTAAGAGAGCCAGAAATATCGCCTTGATGCCTTATACAAATGTAAATCAGGAAGGATAATAAAATGGATGTAATTTTATTAAAAGATGTAGAAAATCTTGGGACAGCAGGGGATGTAGTTAAGGTAAAACCGGGATTTGCAAGAAATTTCTTGGTCCCTAACGGGATAGCGCTGAGGGCTTCCAAACAGAACTTAGCCATTGCTGAAGAACGAAAAAGAGTTATTAGAAATCGGGCAGGGAGAGCTCAAAAAGTATATATTGATTTAGCAAATTCTATTACTAAATCAGAACTGACAATTGAAGTACAGGTGGGAG
>CAZOUJ010000074.1:0-7249 GCA_964582955.1 uncultured bacterium | reverse complement strand
TTTGTCATTTTCGTGATGAAATCGATTATCTCTCACAAACACTAGAAACAGATTTTACTATTGAAGTTTTAGATGGACGCACTCCCAAAAAAGAACGTGTTGAAATTCTTACTGAGAGAAATCCAGATATATTGATTTTGCAAATTCCATTACTTAAGCAGAACTGACAATTGAAGTCCAGGTGGGAGAAGAAGAACGAATGTTTGGTTCTGTTACCAGCCAGGATGTTCACCAAGCCTTATTAGATAAAGGGATTTCGGTGGACCGGAATGCAATTCAGCTTGAAGAACCCATCAAAGCACTGGGTGTTTACAATGTGCCGGTAAAAGTAACACCGGACCTGATTCCCGAATTAAAATTATATGTGATTAAAACAATTTAATGGGAATTTTGGTTTGATAAAACTATTGTTCAGGGGAAATTAGTTTTAAAATCAGATAATTCTCCAAAAGAACACTCTTGTATTAAAACCTCGCCTCTATTGGAGAGAGGAGAACAGGCACCGTGTGTGTTCTTTTAATTCTGATTATGATATAGCATATATTTTGCTGTTTCGTAAATCCCCATTGTTATTTCTTTAAATGTTTTCACTTCACGTTCTTTTTCGGTTTTTATATCTTGTACCGGATTATGACTTTGTAGATCATGGAATTCCATTCCGGAACCATTGTGAAAGATGCGCAAATAATTTTTCCCATCCAAAACACCATAACTACTAGGATTAATTTTTTTGTTAACAACAAATGCTAAGCCTTCTTTGATTTTTAATATATCTCTGCCCAAAGTTTTATTGCTATATGAAACACCACTTAAACCTGCGATGGTGGGCATAAGGTCGGATAGACCACATACTGTTTTGATGTTATTTTGTTGAACAAAACTAGGCGAATATATTATAAGTGGCACTTTATAAGAACGCAGCCTTAAGGCATAATCATCTGCGGGCATATGTTCTGCTTTTGGATCGGCATTTCCATGATCACCAAATAACACAAATATGGTGTGTTCAAAATAGTCATCTGATTGTGCCATTTCCATAAATTTTCCAATGGAATGATCCAACAGCCTCATTGCATTATATTGCCCCAGCGAGTTAAAGCCTGCTTTTCGCAAATCCCCTTCGTTTTCATCATTGATTTTAAATCCTTCATTATCATTTGGGATAGAATAAGGGCGATGATTCCCTGCAGTTTGTACCACTGCAAAGAATGGTTTTTCTGGATCTCTATTGGAAAAAATATCGTGGGCTTCACGGAAGAGATCCAAATCAGAAATACCCCACACATCTACCCGAGGCCGGTCATAATCGCCTAATTCTATAAGTTCCATATCCTTGAGATTATATGTGATAAGACTGCGGATATTGGCCCAGCTTGCACTTCCACCAATCATATAATATTTGTCATGGTTTACAAATTCAGAAATGATGCTATATTGGTTTCGTATTAGTGGATTCCGTGAAGAAGTTTTATTTTGAGCTAGATCTGGGATGCCCGTCACCATGGTAAATACAGAACGAGATGTGCTTACCCAAGGCACATAGAATTTTGAGAAGAAAAGCCCATTATTTGCTAACCGGTCTAGCATTGGGGTGGGATTAAAGGGGTTCCCTATGAATCCCATGCGATTTAGTCCCACTGATTCCATGAAGATGATCACAATATTTGGTGGACGATCATATCTATTATCGGAAATTATATTGCGTGTAAAATTAAAACTTTCTATATCAGGGTCATCTACCCCCAACCAATCCGCCATAATAGGATAGTATTTCCGCACCTTTTCTTCATTAAAACCTGGTTCCTTGAATGTGGTGGTATCATAGAAAAATAAGACCGGATTTAATGCTAAAGCAGATACAAAGGGGTCATGAGTAAAAAATGCATCACTCCAGCGTAATGCATATTGGGAAAAGGTTCCCCAGAGGCTGAAAAAATATAATAGTCCTCCAAAGAGGATGCCAATAAATTTATAGGGAATAGTTATATATTTGAATGATTTTTCTAATGTAATTGCTACTAATCTATTGTGGAACATTATCCATAAATAACAAATGAGTATCAGAAATAAAGAGAACCATATTACTGGATAGCTTTCCCAAATCATTTGTGTAGATATGGCAGGGTTTTCCAAAAAATGTATAGCTGTGATATCTATTCTTTGGTGGAGGTACGCATAATGACCTATATCAGAAATATAAAATAGCACAGAGCCAATGATTAATATACCATAAATCCATTTCCCAATAGATTGAATTATATTTGAACGGCTCATATTTAAAATAGGAATCATATTTAGTACCATCAAGGGCAATGAAATCATAATAGATAGGCGTAGATCAAATCGCATCCCTATCCAGAGGGCATGAATCAGATCAGATGAGACAATATTGGTATTTAAATCATTGAACGTAAAATAAAATATGACACGGAATAAAATGAATAATATCCATGATAACATCACTGTTCCCAAGAGGTAACGCAAGCGCCTAGATCGTATAAAAGTAAAATTCATGCGGTTAAATTAGCCAAGGCTTGAAAACTTAAATAAATAAATTATCATTTAATAAAGTCTTGGTACACTTTTTGAAAACCTTTTATGAATATCTGTAAAATACTAAGTATATTTGATTCTTCTATGTCGTCAGCACAGCATAGAAGAAACCACGACCCAGTTAGCATAAAAAACTATCCAGATTAAAAGATAACACTGTATAAATTCTTTCAATGAAAAAATATCGTATTAACAATATAAAATTCAAAGTTTCACATATATTATTTTGCATATTGTACTCTGCATTATTGTATATAGTATACAATGCTATAAACTTTGAAAAAACTGCCAAATGGTTCTACCTAAAAAATGAATTTGATTATATCGGAATAAGCGCATTTTATATTGCGGGTTTATGCATTTCTATTGCTGTATTCACACTTTTGGCTCATCGGTGGACGATTAAACCACTGGCAATTATCATTATTATATTGAGTGGAACATCAGCCTATTTTATTTCTAAATATAATGTTGCCATAGATCATCATATGATAAAGAATGCAATAAATACTGATACTACAGAAGTTCGGGGGCTGTTATCAGTTCAAATGATACCATATTTTTTATTCTTGATGGTATTACCAATCATGGCAATTCTTTTTCTCCAAGTAACCTTTGCAGGTACAGTAAAATATTTATTTCAATCTGTTACTATATTTGCCTTAGCGCTTATTATAGCTATAGGGTTACTATATGCACAGTTTGACCCCATACACCGCGCTGCTAATATGTCTAAAAAATATATATTTCATCAACTAATCCCACTAAATCACATAACAAGTATTTTTAACATAATTCAGAATTATGTAAAAACATATCTCCCAGAAAAAGATAAAAAGCACATTAATGTTTCTGCCCACACATCAACACAAGATGATTTAGTAGTTGTGCTGGCAGTTGGAGAATCAGCAAGGCAGAAAAATTTTAGCTTATATGGATACACCAGAAAAAACACTAATCCAATCTTATCAAAAGATAAAAATCTTCACATGCTTAATGGAGTAGCAACTTTCGGTTCAACATTATATGCATTACCGGAGATACTTGTAAAACAGGATGTACCTTTGCCAACTATTACTAATGAAGCTGGTATTAATACAGCATGCTATGTCCATTTTAGCCTTTATGATAATTGCGGTACAGTTGAACAAATCAAAGTTACAAATTGTGGACATGATGGGCGTTGTTATGATGAAGATGTCATACCCTTGTTAACTGATAATCTTCAATCATATACCTCTGGATACAGATTCATCGTATTACATCTTGGCGGCGGTAGCCATGGACCCAACTATCAGAAAAGATATCCGCCAGAATTCCAACGTTTTCATCCCATGTGTCTTGATGCAGACGTGGTGAACCAGTGCACTGTTGATGAGTTGTATAATTCATATGATAATACAATACTTTATACAGATTATGTTCTTGGAAAGATAATAAACACACTTGATAATTCAGGGGCTCCTTATGTTTTTATTTATATATCGGATCACGGTGAATCACTAATGGAAAATGATCGCGTATTTCACGGGATGCCGCCAGGAATACCACTACCACCAGAGCAAAAATATGTTCCATTAATAGTTAAATCATCAATACCACTATCGATAATAGAACGCCAAGAATACAGACAACCAGATATTTTTGATACAATACTTGATCTCCTCTCTGTTGAGTCCAATATCACGGGCAAAGAGGGAAGTTTTCTCAAAAAATAATACAGAAGATTGGTTACCGGGTTTTGATTATTTTTGTTAAAAATAAGTTAAGATGTTTTTTTAAAAGCATAAATCCTTATATATCAAATCAGTTTCAGTTCTTATTGACCGATGATTTGTTTGACACCTATTATTAATGATTATGTTTGTAGATATTGCCTTTCCAATTTCCAGTTATAACATCTTTACCTATTCTGTTCCGCAGAAATTTAAGAGCCAGATTGATATCGGTTCTAGGGTCACGGCACCACTGGGCAAAAGAAGTACGACAGGTATCATAATAGGTTTCCCTAAAAAACCGGTATTTACCGGAACCATAAAAAGTATAGAGTCTCTTGTTGATCCCTATCCGGTATTAGATAAAACTCTTTGGAAATTGGTCCATTGGATGAGCACATATTATTTCACCCCCATGGGTCAGGTTGCAAAAACTGTATTACCAGCACAATTGTCCATGAAATATTTACCACAAAAAACATGGATTGCGGAGGTTTTGCCTTCCGCAGGATCAGATGATTTATTATCAAGTGCTTTTGTACAGAGAAATGTTGTTGATTTTTTACATAAGAAAAAAGGAAAGGTTCCTGTAACAGGATTAAAACATTTAGCATCTAACCCAATGAATGTGTGTAGGATACTTGAAAAGAAGGGATTAATTCGATTGACCACAGTAGAATCGATACCGGATATTACGGGATTTACTTTTGACCCTATTGAAAAAACAATTTCTTTTTCTGAAACACAACGGGCAGTGTTAGATAAGCTTATTCCTAGCATTAAAGCAAAAATATTTGTTTCGAATTTACTCCATGGTGTAACGGGGAGCGGGAAAACAGAGATATATATTGAAGCAGTCAGGCAATGTATTGATCTGAAAATGTCAGCAATTATTTTATTACCAGAAATTTCCCTTACACCTCAAATAGCCGGAAGATTTGCAGCTGTATTTGGAAACAAAGTGGCGTTGTGGCACTCAAAAATGACATCAGGAATCAGAGTGTGGACATGGAAGAAAATATGTAGTGGTGAATGCAGTGTGGTCATAGGAGCACGGAGCGCTGTTTTTACTCCGGTAAAAAGACTGGGACTAATTATAGTGGACGAGGAACAGGAATCCGCCTACAAACAGGATTCCCCGGCACCTCGATATAATGCCAGAGATGTCGCTCTCATGCGGGGAAAACTCCACAGCGCAGTTGTTGTTTTGGCAAGCGCAACCCCGAGCTTGGAAAGTTATTATAACAGAGTACTGGGGAAACATGAACACCTTTCCCTTCCGGACAGATTTGGTGGTGCACACTATCCACAAGTTCATTTGGTTGATATGAAGCAGGAAAAAGATGAAACCGGTAAAAAAGATCAACTCATATCGAGCATGTTGTTACGGAAAATCCATGAACGATTGACCGCTGATGAACAGGTGATATTACTGCAAAACCGTAGAGGATATGCTCCTGTGATGAGATGTTTAGATTGTGGTGTTATCATGGAATGCTCTCACTGTAGGCTGCCTCTCACCTATCACAAGAAAGGAGTAAAGCTAGAGTGCCATTGCTGTAAACTTATTAAACCTAGAGTCCCGGACCAGTGTCCTAAATGCAACAGTACGGAATTGAGTTTATTTGGGATTGGGACCCAAAAAGTGGAAGAATTTTTGGAACAATCTTTCCCTGAGGCAAACATATCAAGAATTGACACGGATACGGTGAAAGGAAGCCGTTTCCTTACATCACAGCTGAAAAAATTTGCTAAAAAGGAAATAGACATTCTTATTGGGACGCAAATGATAGCCAAGGGGCTGGACTTTGAAGATGTAACTCTTGTAGGAGTGATCAATGCAGATGCAGGATTGTACCTTCCTGATTTTCGGGCAGGAGAACGAGTTTTTCAACTGATCTATCAGGCAGCAGGAAGGGCAGGCCGCCATAAAAAAACCGGCGAAGTTGTTATTCAATCTTATCAGCCAGACAATCCAGTGATAAAATGTGCATCTATCCTAGATTTGAAAAAGTATTATAATATTGCTTTAAGCGAAAGGAAAGGGCTGAATTATTCACCTTTCAGTTGGATGTGCAGGGTGGAATTTTCTGGAAAATTCCTAGGTAAGGTGGACTCCGTCAGTCAGGAAACAGCAAAAAGGTTAACACCCAGCTACCCCGGACTTAAAATCTTGGGACCTGCACCATGTTATCGAGGTAAGATAGGCAATAGATATAGACAACAATTGATTTTTAAATCATCCAAAGAAAAAGACCCCAATGGGAACAAACTACATCAGTATCTAAAGAAAAATTTTTCACAGAAGAATTTGGGGAAAACCGCATCCGTCCGTGCGGACCTCCTAGCTATCAACGGCATTGGCCCTGAAACTGCCGACAGCATGCTCCTCTATGCTGGAAATCATCGTAGCTTTGTCATTGATGCCTATACCAAGCGGATCTTCAGCAGGCATGGCTGGTGCAGTGAAAAATCCAATTATGATGAACTGCAAACACTCTGTGAATCCTCCCTAAACCAGAAATCAGGAGCCCCTCAGCTCGATTACTGGCAGGATTACCACGCCCAATTGGTTGGCGTGGGAAACCGCTATTGTAAAACGCGAAACCCCCTGTGCATGGAATGCCCCTTGGAGCCTCTTTTACCAAATCAAACTTGCACCAGCGGCAAGCAAAGTTGAATCTCCAGCAACGTGTCTGAGGACATCCATAAAACTCTAATCATTGTGCCAACCTATAATGAACGGGACAATCTGCCCGGCATTGTGGAGGCGCTGGGCAAACTATCGGTGGACATGCTGGTGGTCGATGACAATTCTCCTGATGGCACTGGCGACATCGCGGATGAATTTGCAGGCAAACACGACTATGTGCACGTTTTGCATCGCAAGGAAAAAAATGGCCTTGGGCGCGCCTATTGCGCAGGCTTTGAGTGGGCACTTAAACAAGACTATGAGTTCATTTTCGAGATGGACGGCGATT
>CAZOUJ010000073.1:3311-7811 GCA_964582955.1 uncultured bacterium | reverse complement strand
TAGTAGCATCTTCAATTTCCTGCTTCACATCCTTCATGCCTCCTTTAAAATCTTTGATTCCCTGCACTAAACCTTTGGCAAGCTCCGGAAGCCGTTTTGCGCCAAACAAAAGTAAAACCACTAACAAAATAAGGATGATTTCCCATGGTCCAAGATTAAACATTGCTTTTACTATATTCATGAGGTATGCCTATTCCTTTAAATTAAATTCTTACCCAACTTAAACTAAGTATATTTCTGATTCTTGTTATCTGAAATACCTTAAAAAATAGTATGCAGTTGTCAGACCAACCAATCCTATAAAATTTAGTGACACTGTCAACCCAAACTTAAGAGTCAATACAATCAAATTCAGAACAATAACTCCTGAATCATAGCCAGCTAATCCGGCCAAATCTATATCTATCCCTGTGAGAAAAAATTGCTTTACAACACCTTCCGGCATAATCCATCCAATGAGCTCACCCAATATAGAACCGATGACATCACCACAAAATAGAGTAATAAAAATGAAGCCAAGTGTTCGTTTATTCAATGGGATCTGTCTGGTTTTTGAAATTTTTTATTTCAGATTCAGTGATTCTATTATGTACAACCCAACTCATTATATTATAGATAATATAACCCATTAGAAATGGGAATAATATCAACCCTTTCCAAAAAATTAGGGCAAGTATTAAAATGGCTAAACCAACCAATTTAATGGAATTTGTTTTCCCTTGTTTGAAAGAAAACAAGGGAAGTTTATTAAATCGTAGTGGACTGATCATAAGGAATCCAAAAATAACCATCAAAACTAGAATGATTCGTGGGTCTCCCATCGTTCCATTTAATTGGTAATGAAACAGCATAAATCCGTAAAGTGATAATGCATTCACCGGTGTAGGGAGTCCTGAAAAATAAGTTTTTTCTTCTGAATAATCTATATTGAAGCGTGCCAATCGTATTGTGCCAAAAAGAAGTGGAAGAAAACTGATTAACCCGCCCAAAAGAGGGTCCATCCCATGAACATAAACAGTATAAATCAATAAAGCTGGGGATGCACAAAATGAAATTGTATCAGCAAAAGAATCAAATTCTGTGCCGAACCTTGAAGGAATATTTAACAGTCTTGCTATTTTCCCATCCACTGAATCGAAAGCTCCTGCAATAAGTATAATCCATCCAGCATGAACCGGTTTACCATCGATGAGCAATCCAATGGAAAAAAATCCAAAAAACATGTTTATTACCGTTAACAAATTGGGGATTACCCTTTTGTTAAACCGTTTTCTTTTAAAATGTTTCGATTTAAGTTTTCGTCTCATTATTTTGCCCAATGATGGATTCTCCACCCTTTACTTTTTGTCCTAAATTCACCCTTAAAGTTATGGTGTCGGGAAGAATAATATCCACCCTTGACCCAAACATGATAAAACCCAATTTATCCCCTGTATTTAAATGGCTACCTTTCTTCACATAACAACGGATACGACGGGCTAAAAGTCCTGCAATTTGTTTTACTTTAATCAATCCCTCTGTTGAATTAATGTGAATATTGGACTGTTCATTTTCATCGGATGCTGAATGATTAAATGCAGCCAGAAACTTTCCCTTTTTGTGCTGTACCTCACTGATTGAACCCCTGACAGGAGTTCGATTTACATGTACATTAAACACATTTAAAAATATTGAAACTAAGTTTGCTTTTCCAATATCGGAATCGACAACGGATTTAATCTGTACGATTTTTCCGTCAGCAGGTGAAACAAAGATTCCTTTTCCCTTTGGGATTTTCCTTTTTGGATCTCTGAAAAAATTTAAACAGAACAATAATAATAATCCCGGAATTGCAGCACAATCTATTAGGGCAGGCGATTCTGCAACGTGCCCGATGATACGAATCACGATAGTTAAAATTAAAAAAACAATTATAAATGGATATCCTTCTTTAGTAATCATCAATAAAAATGAGAATTATTTACTTTTTCTAATTTTAATTTAATCAGTTTTGTTTCGCCATTTCTATAAATTTTAAGAGTTATCCTATCTCCAGATCGAATATCCTGATCTAAAATAATATTTTTTATATCTTGTGCACTGGATATTTGAACACCATTTACTTCCAAAATTATATCTTCAATATCAATTCCAGCCTTATGTCCAGAGCTTCCCTTTTCCACTTCAACGACAATAACACCTGTAGTAAAAGGTAGATTTAAATACCGAATAACCCGTTTGTTCAATGATTGTACCTGAAGCCCCGTAGAATATTCTCGGTCAATTTTTCCTTTATTTTTTAATTCTTCTGCAATTTGTTTCGCCCGATTGATGGGTATAGCAAAACTGATACCAATAGATCCTTGAGAATAATTTGAACCGGTATAAATAAAAGTATTTACTCCTACTATTTCACCTAATCCGTTGACAAGAGGACCACCGCTATTTCCTGGATTTATTGCCGCATCCGTCTGGATCATATCTTGGAATATTTGTCCCGATTCCTGTTGACCAAAATCCATATTTAAAGCGCTGATGATCCCTGCTGTTGCAGTTGGCTGATCACTAACATCAAAAAGTCCATATGGATTTCCTAAAGCCACAACCCATTCACCTATTATTAATTCATCGGAATTGCCCATAGTAGCATATGGAAAATTGGTACCTTCCATTTTAAGCAAAGCTAAATCTGTGAATCTGTCTTTTCCGATGATTTCCGATTTGTATTCTTCTCCACCAGGAAGAGTGACAATGATCTCATGTGCATTTTCAATGACATGGTGATTGGTAAGCACATAACCATCAGGACTTATTACCACACCTGATCCCGAACTTTTTACTTTTTTCCGATGCAATTCATACGGAAAAAAGAACTCAAAGAAAGGATCAGAAAAAGGAGACTTCCGAGAAAATTCCTTTAGCTGAATCACATTAACACTAGCAACAGAGGGAGAAATATTGTGAATTGCCCTTGTGATTGCATTGTGACGAGAAGAATTAATATCCTCATGACCGATAAGGACATTTCCCATCAGATATAATGCAACTAAGATTTTATTAGTCATATTCTACTTTTTCCAAAAAAAGCCCCTGCGCAGGGGCTTTATATACAGTGCTATTCTTTTGAGGGTTTAACAGTAATTGAATAAAATCTTTTTTAGAATATTTATTTTGAGCTACTGCGATAATCGTTCCTGATAAATATCTTACCATGTGGTGTAAAAAACGGTTTCCTGTAATAGTAAAAATTACCATATTATTTTCTTTTGTCCATGCAGATTGAAAAATGTCACATTCTGTGTTGTTCATTTGTTTGTTCCACTTGGAAAAGGATAAGAAGTCATGTGTCCCCAGCAAATTTTTTGATATGGAATTCAAAGTATCAATATCCAATTCAGGTAAAAACCAACTCTGATTTCTATAGAGTGGATTTGTACCTGTATAACATTGATATCTATATGTTCTTCGGACAGCAGTAAATCGAGCATGAAATTCAGGGGAAACAACATCGCACTCAATAATAATAATATCTTCCGGACATTTTGCATTTATAGCTTTCATTAACGTACATGTATCTAAATCTGTGTTTAAATCAAAATGAGCATTTACCATTAAAACTACCAAGCAGTTTTTCCAATACTGATTGGATGGTAAGATCATTTTGTTGTATTTGCCAACCACAATATCGGGTCCCATCATATTGAATAGCTATTTTAAATCGTGGCATGATAGATTACTTTTTCTATATGGTCAAAATGAAATAGAGAGACTTAAATAAGTTCTTCCATCAGGCAATGAATGAATTGGAAGGATTGAGAGCTGGATGACAGTTTCTGAATTTCTCCGACTGAGATATAAAGCATCAATTCCGGAAACAATATGATTTAACACAATACCCCCAATAAAGAATTTCCCCATCAGCAATAATCGATCACTTCGGACACGTTTTGATTCAAAATACTTTTTATCTGATTTTGAAATCCAGTTCCAATCCCATTCCGGATCTTGATAAGCTTCAATTGCATCAAAATCTCTCCAGCGTAGATGTTCAGCTATAAAGTCCTCTCGACTATCATAATTTCCAATATCGATCCAAAATTGTCGTGGTTTATCACCTGAACTAATTTCCCCGTGTTCCATAGCTATTGATTTATAAGTTTTTTTTTCCACATTTGATCCAAAAAAACTTCCTCTCATTCCAATCCAAAGAAGTGATTCAGTAAACACAAATAATTTCCCTCTTTTCTGTTCATTTAAAGAATATTCCCCCCATCCTGGAATCATCAGAGATCGCCATACATAATGAGAGTGGTTAACTGATTCAGTTGTTTGCGCTTTTATACCCATTATTGGTATTATTAAAATTAGTAGAAAAATACGAGTTATAATCTTTTTAAACATATTATTAATCCTGCACATAAAATAAATAGGAGCGAAATCCATTTTCCTAAAATATTACAAAATTACGTATAAAAAGACATCTTATTGCATAAGGAAACATTTCCTTTAAACTCGGATCTT
>CAZOUJ010000073.1:0-3301 GCA_964582955.1 uncultured bacterium | reverse complement strand
TCTTACTATCGATCTTCTGTTTTCAATAACTCTCATTTTTGCAATTTCAAAATGTTGATAGGGACCCGATGTTTTTCCCAGCCACCCGTCATTTGCCTGGATAGTTATAAATTCCGCTCCCTTCAATACAAATTTTCGCACAATATCTGGTAAACTTGATTCATAACAAATCAGATTCGCAAATGAAAATCTATCAGACTGAAATAAAGTAAATTCTTTTCCTGCTGTAAAGTTCCCTTGACCAAAATTTAGATCATTCAATGATGGGAAATATCCAGATAAAGGGACATATTCGGCAAATGGTACTAATTTCACTTTATGATATATTTGAGGAGGTTGTTGCGGTTTAAAAAATATCGATCCATTAAAATAAATAGGGTTTTTATTCTCAGAATATTCCCTGTCTATTGTTCCGGACTAAAGAGGTATTTCATACTTATTTACTTTTTTCTGAAGCAGATGATTATCCTTTCGAGATAATCTCAAATAACTGGGCAAGGCAGTTTCAGGCCATAGGATCATATCCGGATCATATTCCATTGCTCTATCTAAAAGCTGATGCATAAGTTCAAATGTCTGATTTCGATTATCTTTTTCCCATTTTTCATTTGGATCCACATTAGGTTGAGTTACTGCCAGGATAATAGATTTTCCGGCAGAATCTTTTTCAATAGAATTAATTTTGTGGGATCCATGCAACCATAAAATGGTGAGCAACCCAATAGCAGCCATAGAATAAATCATTTTACTCTTTCTAACCGTTATTGAAAAATAAAAAAGAACATTCAATATTAAAATCCAAAATGAGACACCGGACGAACCTGTTACATCCATTATTTGGATAAAATAAATAAAACGGGATTGGGTAAGGGCTAAATCCATCCACGGAAATCCAAGTGGCCCCAAACTCCTGAGCCATTCCATCGCTATCCAAATCAGCGTAGCAAAGCAAATAAATACGGTCTTTTCTTGTAAAAAATATTGTAAAGTGATAGCAAACAATGCCCAGAAAAGAGATAAATAAAAAACTGCACCTATAAGTGAGAGGAAAACAGGCAAAAATCCAGCCCCACTATTAAAACCAATCCAATATAAAACGATAAAATGTGCGGTAATTCCTGCTATATACCCATACTTCAATGATTCTTTATAACTGCAACCTTCTAAGGATAGAAATAGAGGGATGAGCCCAAACCAAGCAAGAAACCCTAGTGGAAAGGGTGGAAAAGATAAGCCGATGAATAGTCCGCTTAAAAGCGAGAGAAGTATTTTTTTGTGAATAATGGTATTCAAAATACCGTGCAACTTTTATTCAACG
The DNA here is from genome assembly GCA_964582955.1 of uncultured bacterium. Lineage (GTDB taxonomy): Bacteria > Fidelibacterota > Marinisomatia > Marinisomatales > AB-629-J13 > AB-629-J13. The sequence goes on along the minus strand of CAZOUJ010000073.1, from coordinate 1,983 downwards.
AGAAAAGATTTTTTCCTATCAAGATAGTTTTGCAAAATAAAAGCGGCTGACACCTGATCGATAAGAGATTTATTTTTTCCTGTACTTATTTTTTGTTTTATAATCTCTTTTTTTGCAAGAACGGTAGTTAACCTTTCATCTTCAAATATTACTTTATAATTATTTTTTGTTAATGTTTCTGAAAATAATTTTACCGTCTCCGTTTGTTTCGTCTCTTTTCCGTTCATGCCTAATGGCAGCCCTACAACAATGGACCTAATATCGTATTCCTTTACAATTTGTCCAATGTTTTTCAAAAGGTCTTGGATTGACTTATTTTTTATTGTTTTTAGAGGAGTGGCTATTATATGTAACAAATCTGATACAGCAAATCCTACTCGGCTAGTACCGTAATCTATGCTAAGAATTCTTCCGTTCATCAATAAAGATATATTATCTAACTACTCTCTCAATAGAGTCTATGCCCTTTATGCGGGAACCTTTTTTTATCACTCTGTCCAATTGACGGAGGTTTCGAACATGGATAATCAACATCATTGTAGCTAATTCGTGGATGACTTTCAGATCCAGACTTGTAATAAAAATATTCAAACCCGAGATGCATTCAGTAAAATCTTTTAATGTCCCTTTTTTATCTAATCCAGTCACTTTCAATCGTACATTAAAAAAATCATTCCGACCCACATCCCATTCAACCGGAACGAGCCTATCTGATTCTTCCTGCAATAAGGGAAGACTTTTACAGAAAGATTGGTGTACGGTAATCCCCCTTCCTCGCGTGATAAAACACACCATTTCATCACCAGGAATTGGATAACACCATTTTCCAAAATGAACCATCAAATCTGTTATGCCCTGGAGTTTTATGCCCCCTGTTCTTGAACGAGCATCTTCAATAAATTTCTGGTTTGATTCAAATTCTTCATCAGAAACATCCAAATCACTTTTGGGACGCTTTTTTCTAATAATCTGCCTGACTGTTAGGTTACCATTTCCTATAGCTTCCAACAAATCATTTTTGGATTGATATCCAAAATCAGACGGAGTATTCAGCACTTGTTTTAATAAAGAACTTAACTTATTTCTTCTCAGGGATTTTTCTAATATCTCTTTCCCAATATTAATACATTCATCCTTTCTAATTGATTTTAAATATCGGTTAATCTGAGTACGGGCTTTTGAAGTAACCACAAATTTTAACCACCCATAACTCGGTTTTTGAGTCGAAGAGGTCAATATTTCTATTCTGTCACCATTTTTTAATATTGTATTAAGAGGAACCACTTTATGATTTATTTTTGATCCTAAACAGTGCAGACCCACCTGTGTATGAATATGAAATGCAAAATCTATGACTGTGGAATTATTTGGCAATTGCACTAAATCACCCTTGGGTGTGAACACAAAAATTTCGTCATCAAATAAATCAATTTTTAACAAGTGCATAAATTCATTTGGATCCGCTGTTTCACTTTGAAGTATATCAATTAATTCTCTCAGCCACTTAACGTTACGACCTAATACAGTTGATTTATTTTCCCCCTCTTTATACTTCCAATGGGCAGCAACACCAATCTCCGCTGTCTTATCCATTTTTCGTGTTCGAATTTGGATTTCAATCATATTTCCGTTGGGACCAATAACAGTAGTATGTATTGACTGATAACCATTGGATTTAGGAGTGGCAATAAAATCTTTAAATCTTTCTTGTACAGGCGAATACAACTGATGAATTGTCCCAAGAACGAGATAACATTGTTCAAGTTTATCCACCAAAACACGGATTGCATACAAATCATATATTTCTTCGAAAGTCTTATTTCTTTTTATCATTTTTCCATATATTGAAAAAATAGATTTAGGTCTTCCAAAAATATCTGTATTTAAGTCAAAATCTGTCAATTCCTTTTGAATTGGAGTAATAACTTGTTTTATTATTTTTTCCCTTTGACGTTTTGTCGATTTTAATTTAGCCGCTATTTC
>CAZOUJ010000072.1:0-7891 GCA_964582955.1 uncultured bacterium | reverse complement strand
AGAATTAATTAAGTATCTCAAACAATTTATAAAGTTTGATAAAGCAGATATTCTGCTTCCCAATTCTTACCGATTATTGGCAAATCTTTCTATTAATGTTGAAGATTATAAAAAAGCCCATACCTATTTTAAAAAAGCGATAAAATTTAGCACAGGTAAGATTGAGGAGATAAATCATAAATTAAATTTAGCAGAATTCTATTTGATTTGGAAGCGAGTGGAAGAGGCCAAAGCTATGATTATACCGATTTTGGAAATGAAAGATCTTTCTTCATCATTGAAAACTAGAGCAGAAGAATTGTCCGGTAAATTGAAATCTTAATTTATATAAATAATAGAATCCTTTAGTAAACCTTTTGATTAAACATTAGGTAAGAAGTAATTTCATTGCTGAAAAGTGGGCAAAAAGCCCACTTTTCTTGTCTAAAAGCATAAGATGAAATTAGAAGATATAATAGACTCCCTATTGGGAAAAAAGATATTTATCATTAGTGTGAATCATGATTCTCATCAGAATTCAGTACGTCTCATAGTGGATGCGGAACATGACATTTGCCTTGATGAAACTACTGAAATAGCGAAAAGAATACTAGCTTCTAAAGACATTCAGTCTATGTATTCGAATGGATTAAAAATTGAGGTTTCTACTCCCGGTATTACTGCTCCTCTTGAATATGATTATCAATTCAAGAAGAATATTGGCAGGAAGTTAAGTATATCACTTCAGGGAGAACTGGACAAAAATATATTTGGAGTTTTGAACGATGTAAAAGAAAATGGAATTCATATGACTTCTAATGATAAGAATATTCATTTTTATCCATTTGATAATATTTGTAAAGCTACAGTTCAGGTGTCATTTTAATATATTGTGGAGGCATTTTGATAAACCGAGAATTAATTGAAATATTTTCTGAATTAGCACGCAATAATAATGTGGATCGTTCCGAATTAGGATCTATAATTGAGCAATTGTTTACATATATAATTGAAAAACAATATGGTGATTCTTCAAATTGTAGTGTGATCGTCAATGTAGATAAGGGTGAAATTGAAATTTATGCTGAAAAGACTATTGTAAAAGTTGTCGATGATCCCATTAGTGAAATCACACTTGATGACGTACATAAGATAGAGCCAGATATAACTGATTTGGATATAGGTGATCCTTTTGTAGAAGTTATTGATCCCAAAATTTTTGGACGAAGAATGATCACTCATGCTAAAAATTTCTTTTCACAGAGGCTGAAAGATGTTGAACGACAAGGAATTTATGAGGACTATGAAAAACGCGTAGGAGAGATTATTATTGGAACGGTACATCAGAACTTACGGGATGCCATCTTTATCAATATTGAACGTGCAGAGTTAAAACTGCCAAAATCTGAACAAATTCCTTCTGAATATTTCCGCCGGGGAGATACCATTAGGTCTGTGATACAATCTGTAGAAATTAGTACAAAGGGACCAGAGATTATTGTTTCCAGGAGTGACAACCATTTCCTATATAAATTGTTTGAAATGGAAGTACCAGAAATTGAAGAGGGGCTCGTGGAAATTCGCAATGTTGCACGGTATCCTGGAGAAAGAGCAAAAATCATTGTTTACTCCCATGATAAAAGGATAGATGCAGTGGGCGCTTGTGTTGGAATGCGTGGTAGTAGGATCCAAGCTGTTGTCCGGGAATTAAACAATGAGAAAGTGGATATTATTCCTTATAGTCAACGTTCAGAAATATTAATCTCTAGAGCACTTGCTCCTTCAAAACCCATTGATTTATATATAGATGATGACCGTAAATATTGTGTGGCAATTTTCAATGATGACGATTTAAATGCGGCAATAGGTAGAGGCGGTATGAATATAAATCTTGCCAGCAGAATAGTAAATTACCGGATTGATGCATTTGGAAAAACTGAATATGAAAAACAGCAAAAGGAACAGAATACTTTAATAAGTGATTTGCCAGATCTTTCACATGATATTGTAGATAAACTTGAAAAACTGGGTATAAATAAAATTTCGGAATTGTTAGCTGCCGATGAAAAAAAAATAACGGTGTCTGATGGACTCTCCGCAGAATCATTGGAAACTGTCTACAATGCTATACAATTATTATTATCTGTGGATGAATCTAATGAAAACTCGGATGAAAATTCGGAGGTTAATATTGAAAAAACAGATGAAAAACTAGTTCAAGAAGAACCATAAATGATGTGTTAGATAATTAAATGAGAATTTTTCAAATAGCAAAAGAATTGAATATTTCCCATAAAGGGATAATTACGTTTCTTGATACAAAAGATATAAAAGTTGGTCTTATGGATTCAATTGATCAGAAAGTGTACCAACTGATTCTTAATGAATTTTCCAAAGAAAAAGAAACGGTTGATCGCTACCGAAAAGAACAGGTTCGTAAGGAAATTCATGACACGCGAAGTCGTCAAAAACGGGTAGAAAAAAGGAAGGTAAAGCTTTTATCTATTAATGAACAGCGCAGTATTGAGGATAAAGAATCCGAAAAACAAAAAGTACAAGATAAAGAAAAGCGAATTCAGGAAATAGAAAACAAGAAAAAAGCAAAGCTAAAAGCTGAGGAAGAGAAAAAGAAACAACAGAAGATAAAATCCACGAGTTCCAAAGGAAAAAAGAGAAAGATGCGTAAGATTGAGATCGCGGATATCGAATCAGAAATCGGGTTATCGGTAAGAAAACTGCGTGCTAAACGAAGCGAATAAAAAAAGAAAGAAGCGGCTCCGAAAAATGTACAGGAAATGGTTAAAATTACTTTGGCAAAGATGGAGACAAAATCACGGAAAAAGGTGTATAAAAAGGAAAAGGATCGTGATGAAAATTCACCAGTTGAAGTTACACAAAATAAAATCAAGATTCCTGAATTTTCCAGTGTGGATGAATTAGCAAAAATATTTCAGTCTACTCCCAGTGAAGTAATTCAAAAATGTATTGGGATGGGAGTGTTAGCAACTATGAATCAACGGTTGGAATGGGATGTGATAGAATTACTTGCAGAAGACTTTGGTTTTCTCTCTGAGAAAATAACTGATGTTGGCGAGGAAATATTTTCATTGGAAGAAAGCGAGGAGGACATCGCAAGTGCGAAACCCAGAGCACCAGTTGTTACTATAATGGGACACGTGGATCATGGAAAAACATCGCTTTTGGATTTCATAAGGAAAACAAATATCGTAGCTGGGGAATCCGGAGGTATCACTCAGCACATAGGTGCTTACAAGGTTGAGTTGGAAAATGGAAACCATATTACTTTTTTGGATACTCCTGGACACGAAGCATTTACAGCAATGAGAGCAAGAGGAGCACATGTTACTGATATCGTAATTCTTGTCGTAGCGGCCGATGATAGTGTAATGCCTCAAACGGTAGAAGCAATTAACCATTCAAAAGCAGCAAACGTTCCCATAATCGTTGTAATTAACAAGATTGACAAACCGGGTGCAGATGTAGAGAAAGTAAAACGAGAATTATCAGAACATGATGTGCTGGTTGAAGATTGGGGTGGTAAAATTCAATCTATTTCAGTTTCCGCAAAAACTGGAGAAGGTATTGAAAAAATTATGAACAGTATTCTACTTGAATCAGAAATGATGGAACTAAAATCAAATTTTGATGCGATGGGCCGTGGCACCATTATTGACTCAAAATTGGATAGAGGTCATGGGCCTATGGCTACTATCCTTATTAAAAAAGGAACATTTCATGTCGGAGATCCCTTTTTATGTAATAATTATTCTGGGAAGATCCGTGCTATAATGAATGAAAGGGGGCAAAGAATTAAGGAGGCAGGGCCATCGGATGCCGTACAAATTTTAGGATTCGAACAGGTTCCACAAGTTTCTGATATCATTGCTATTGTAAAAAGTGATAAAGATTTAAAGAGAATATCAGCTGATCGTCAACGAATACGTAGGGAAATTGACCATCGAAAATTTGCCACACATTCTTTGGATGAAATGTCATCCTTAATTCGTGAGGGAAATATTAAATCACTTCCACTGATTATCAAGGGTGATGTGGATGGTAGTATTGAAGCCTTGTCTGAGACACTAGGAAAACTCCATACTGAAGAAGTACAGGTAAAAGTGATACATCAGGCAGTTGGAATGATCACTGAATCGGATGTATTGCTTGCGGAAACATCTAACGCAGTTGTTATAGGATTTAATGTTCAGGTTGCATCAAATGCAAAACTACAGGCAAAACAATCTGGTGTTGACATTCGGAACTATACTGTTATTTAAGATGCGGTTGAAGATGTAAAATTGGCTTTAGAAGGACTACTGGAACCAGAGATAAAAGAGGATATTACCGGCAAAGCATTGGTTCAGTTACAATTTAAGGTACCAAAAATAGGATTTATTGCTGGTTCCAAAGTATCTGAAGGAATTATCAAGCGTAGTGATAAAGCGCGTCTAATTCGTGAGGATGAGATAATTTTAGATAATTGTGATATTTCATCATTAAAGAGGTTTCAGGAAGATGTAAAAGAAGTGAAGGAAGGATTAGAGTGTGGAATAGGTCTTTCAGGATCTACAAAATATAAGGAAGGGGATATCATTGAAGTGTACGAAGTGAATGAAATAAAGAGGAAACTTGAACTCATTTGAAACCACAGAGACCCTATAAAAGAACGGACAGGGTTGGAGAACAAATCCTCGAAATTGTTACTGACACCGCAGCCAAGCATATTGATCTAAACAATCTAGGGTTTATCACCTTTACCGGAATTTATGTATCTCCGGACCTTCGATCCGCAAAAATATTCTTCAGTGCATTAAATCCAATTGATGACGTTCAAATTATTGAAAAAAAAATAAATAGTATGTCCAAAGGATTTAAAAAATATCTAGGAATGGAAATGAGAATAAAAAATATCCCTGATTTGAGATTCATTTATGATCAATCATTAAATTATACTGAGGAAATGAGTCAGGTGATTGAATCCTTAGAGATTCCCCAAAATAATGATTCTTAATGTAAATAAACCCGTAGGATGGACATCTGCAGATGTGGTACGCAAGGTAAAAAGATTGACAGGAGAAAGAAAAGTTGGACATGGGGGAACCCTCGATCCATTTGCTGAAGGAGTATTAATTATAGGTACTGATAAAGATACAAAAACACTTACTTCCGTTACTGCTTCAGATAAAACATATAAAGCGGTGTTGCAATTAGGTATAGAAACCGATACACTTGATGTTAGAGGAACTGTTGTTAAGACAAAACGTATTCCCCAGTTAACCAAGAAAATAATTGAGGAAGTATTTTCCAACTTTGAAGGAGATATACTTCAAACACCACCTGCATATTCAGCAAAAAAAATAAATGGTGTTAGATCATATAAAATTGCACGACAGGGTAAAGTCATTGTTCATCAACCTGTTAAAGTTCATATCTATTCGATTAACTTATTGGATTTTGATTCCCAATCTATTTGTTTTTGTGTCACATGCTCTAAGGGTACATATATTCGTGTTTTGGGGAGTGAAATTGCTAAAGCTCTTAATACAGTGGGGTATTTAAAAGAATTGATCAGAACTTCTATAGGGGCTTATTTTTTGGTTGATTCAAAATCGATCCCTGATTTAGAGAAAGAATGGAAACTTATTTCAATATAGATAAAATTGCATCTTACCATAGATCAGTGCTAACCATTGGAAGTTTTGACGGATTACATCGTGGGCATCAGGAAATTGTTAACCGGACGGTACACACGGCAAAGGGGAGACAGGCTCCTTCAATTGTTGTCACATTTGATCCACATCCCCGTCATATTTTAAATTATGGGGAAACAAAACTTCCTATCATTCTGAGTTTGGAAAATAAACTAGTGATGCTAGAAAAATTGGGGGTTGACGGGACGTTGATCATTCCATTTACAACAGAATTTTCACAATTATCTGCGTCTGATTTTTTAGAGAGCATTATCATTGAGATATTTCATCCAGAAGAATTGGTGATCGGTTATGATCACCATTTCGGGCACGATAGATCCGGAAGTCCGAAATTTGTGAGTGCATATGTGGAAAATTCAGATATAAATCTGGTCATTGTGGATGCTGTATCTGATGAAGGATCGGTAATCTCCAGCAGCAGAATAAGGGAACTGATCAATGATGGTTATATCCGTCGTGCAAATTTTGAGTTGGGGTGGATTTATGGATTTGATGCTCGGGTGGTTTCGGGATCTGGACGAGGACACGATTTATCTTTTCCCACAGCAAATTTTGTTCCACTTGATGCTGATCAACTCTTGCCTAAAACTGGTGTATATTTGACCAGGGGAAGAGTTGTTGGGAAACAACTGTATGGAATGTGTAATTTAGGGTACCGTCCTACATTTGATGAAGGTAAATTTGTCATGGAAGTTCATTTCCTTGATTTTCATGATATTGACTTATATTCACAAAATATCCGGATAGAATTTTTAGAACGGATTCGAGGAGAAATAAAATTTGGATCCAAAGATGATTTGATATACCAATTGACCAGAGATAAAAAACATTGTCTGGGACTATTGGATAAATATAATTAGGAGAAAACATGACATTAAATGTTGAAAAGAAAAAAGAAATAATTAACACTTTAGGTAAAGATGATAAAGATACTGGTTCGTCCCAAGTACAGATTGCACTTTTGACGGAGAGAATTCGAGATTTAACAGAACATTGTAAAATACATAAAAAAGATAATCACTCAAGGTATGGGTTAATTAAGTTGGTATCCAAAAGGAAGAAACATTTAAAATATTTAAGGAGCACTAGTATCGGTAATTACAGTAAGCTTATTAAAGAATTGAAGATTAGAGGATAGTTAAAATAATGATAAAAAAAACAAAAAATATCGGAGGGAAAAGCCTAACGATAGAAACGGGCAGAATTGCTCGGCAGAGTAATGGTTCAGTCATTGTGTCTTATGAAGAAACGACCATTCACGTTGCTGTTAACTCTGCAAAAGAACCTCGGGAGGATTTAGATTTTTTCCCGTTACAAGTTGAATATAGGGAAAAACATTATGCTGGCGGAAAAATTCCCGGTGGGTTCTTCAAACGGGAGGCTAGGCCGTCAGAGCATGAAGTGTTGACTAGTCGTTTAACAGATCGTCCCATCAGACCATTATTTCCGAAGGGATTCAAAAATGAAACTCAGATTATGATCACCGTTTTACAGAGTGATGGTGAAAACATGGCAGATGTTTTGGCAGGAGTTGGAGCTTCTGCTGCGTTATCCCTTTCATCTATTCCTTGGAATGGACCCATAGCTACGGTTCGGGTAGGGCAAATTGATGGAGAATATATTTTAAATCCAACCCGCACTGAACAATTGGAATGTAATTTAGATTTAATTGTTTCGGGAAATGAAGAAACAGTGGTTATGGTTGAAGGTGAAGCAGAAGAAGCATCCGAGTCTATAATATTGGAGGCATTAAAATTTGCTCATTCAGGTATCACTGAAATTATTGATCTTCAAAAAGAACTGTTAAATGATATGGAGATTATAAAAAATGAAATTGTTCTATCTGAAGAGAATAAAACGCTGAACACTGCTGTAGAAAAACTCCTTGGGAAGCAAATTGATGATATAATTCAAATTCAGGATAAAAAGCAACGATCAGATGCTAAAGATGATTTAGTGAGTTCCGTTCTGGAGTCACTTGATGAGAAATTTCCTGAGGAAGAGAAAGTTATAAAAGCATTGATTGATGATCAGTTAAAATCTGGTTTTCGTGAAGAAATATTGGCAAAAGGAAAGCGAAGCGATGGGAGATCAACAACAGAAATTCGTCCTATTTCTATTGAAACGGATATCCTGAATAGAACACATGGCTCTGCTCTTTTTACCCGTGGAGAGACTCA
>CAZOUJ010000071.1:0-7925 GCA_964582955.1 uncultured bacterium | reverse complement strand
TGCTGTTTCAGACAAGGGAGGAATTGGCCTAGGAGATCAAATTTATCAATCCCTGAAAGAAATGGATAAACTACCAGATTTTGAAGAATTAAAATTAGATGATTTATCTAACACCCTCAATACAATGGAATTTATGAAAACAGGATTTGGTGAATATAATGGGGAATAGAAAAAAATCTATATTCGATGATCTGTGTAATGCTCTTACTAAAGAATTACAGATTTATAAAGATCTCCTTGAGGCAATGAAAATGAAACAAAATGCAATAATTAAAGGGAATAACGATAAAATTAAGGATGCAATTTATCAAGAGAGAAAAGCCTCGCAAAATATTTTAAAACAAATGAAAATGAGAAATGAATTAACTCAATCCATTTCATCAAAATCAAAAATTCGAGAAAAAAAAATTACATTGACGAAATTAATACACAAAGCAAATGCAGAAAATAAATCAAAATTGGAGAAGATCAGAAGAAAGATGCATCTTAGTGTAATAGAGATTGATAAACTCAATAGTGAAAATAAATACCTTCTTTCAGCGTCAATAACTCATGTTAAAGACCTAGTGAAAGTATTTTTATCTGCAGGAGATAAACTCCATTCTCATTATGGTATCAATGGATCCATTAAAGAACACCAAAAGGATAATAGAGTTTTAGATTTTAGGATATAATTAATCATGTCTATTTCAAACATATTTGAGACTAGTAAAAGATCTTTGTTGAACCACCAATCAGCTATCAATACCACAGCAAAGAATGTTGCCAATGTATATACTGATGGCTATACCCGTCGTACAGTTGATTTGTCCAATTTATCATTAGGATTTGGGAATATGAGTGAGGATTCAATAAGCCGAGTTAAGAACCAGTTTTTAGATAATCAAATCTGGTATGAAAATCAAGCTTTAGGAAAAGGATTCACGAACGAAATGTTGATGAAACAGGTAGAATCTGTTTTTGGTGAACCGGATGATTCGGGACTTGCGAATATTATGACAGAGTTTTGGAATTCGTGGTCAAGTCTGGCAAATAATCCGGAAAGTGATTCAGCTCGATCAATGGTTCGAGACAAAGGTATTCTGTTAAGCAATACTTTTAATCGATTAGACAATAATTTAAAAAATCTTCAAAGACAGACTGGAATTGAGATACAACAAAAAGTGGGTGAGATCAATCAATTAGTGACCCAACTTGGTATAGTTAATAACCATATTGATACTCATCGATCCGATGATTTAATGGATCAACGGGATGTTCTGTTGAGTGAGTTATCCAGTAAAATTGATATACAGGTTACGGAAAATGATTCTGGTACAGTTGAAGTTTTAGCTGGCGGTCATATTTTGATTTCTAAAAGTTATAGGAATCAGTTAAAAATAAATATGACGCAAGATAATAACGGGTTATTTCACTCTGATATAAAAACTGTCAAGGGTGACAAAAGTATCAAAGTAAAATCTGGAGAATTAGGTGGATTATTGGAATTTCACAACATACATGTTTCTTCATATATGAATTCAATGAATGAGTCAGCAGTATCATTGGCTAACGAGGTTAATAATGTCCATGTCCAGGGATTTAATCTTACTGGACTATCGGGATTAAATTTTTTCAAAGATACTATTTCAGGTGCTGGAGACTTTTCCCTTTCTGCTGAAATTTTATCAGATTCTTCGCTAATAGCCACTTCATCAGAATCTGACGCTAAAGGTGATAACACCACTGCTCAAGCTATTTCTGAATTACAATATGATGAATTAATCAATGGTAGATCAGTTTTGGACAATTATAATTCATTGATTGCAGACGTGGGTAATAGGGTTCAGGAAGCAACGTTCATTCGTCAAAACCAGGAAAAAATTGTACAACAATTACAAATTCAGAAAGCTTCTATAACTGGAGTATCCCTTGATGAAGAAATGACCCAACTAATCCAATTTGAGCAAGCCTATGGGGCAGCAGCCAAAATGATTTCTACAGTTGATGAATTAATGCAGACAATTCTATCACTAGGATAAAGTGAATTAATTATTAATAATAGTAAATTGAAATAAAATATTTTAGGAGAAGAAATGCGAATTACTCAATCAATGATAACAAAAAGTTTATTGTCGAGCATTAACCAAAATAGGGAAAGTATGCATTCCATCCAGGAATCTATTACCACCGGTAAAGAAGTAGAGCGCTCCTCAGATGATCCCGTTAAATTTTTTCGTGCGAATCGTTTCCGTCAAAGTATTAAACAAAACAAACAATATTTAGAAAATGTGCAAGATGCAGAGGGTTGGCTTCAGGCTACAACTTTTAATTTGGATAGTATGTTGAATCAAGTAATGACATTGCGGGAAAGGGCAGTACAGAGTGCCGATGACTCACTAGGTGCTGAAAATAGACTCCAGATGGCGTCTGAAATTAATCATATTCTCGAAGATTTAGTCAATATGGCAAATGAATCCTTTCTAGATAAAAATATATTTTCAGGGACAAAAACAAAAATTGAAAATCCATTCTTATTTGATGGAAATTCTATAGAGTATCAAGGGAATACAGGGAAAATTAATAGGCGCATATCAGAAAATTTTACGATTAATATTAATGTGACCGGACAGGACCTTTTAGACACCAATATTTTTAATGCTGCCCTGAATTTGCGAACTGCGCTAGAAAATGATGATTCAAATGAAATAGCGAACATGATTGACTCTATAGATTCAGCCTCAGAAAAAATGATCAGTTTAAATACAGGTATTGGAACCATCCAGAATCAATTGGAATTAGCTGAAGATCGTCTGAAGACAGCCAATTTAAACCTTTCCACCTTTGTTTCAGAAACTGAAGATGTGGATTTAGCTTCTGCTATTACTCAGTATAATTCTGAAGAATTGGCATATCAGGCAGCACTACAGTCAACAGCTAATATTCTTAGATTAAATATAATGGATTTCTTAAAATGAAAACTACAGTTGCTACTCAACCATCCCAAACAGATTCGTTTTTATACCGGTTTCATTCTGGTGAATACCAGATGCTTAATGGAAATGGAACAGACTTTGATTTGACTAATACCATAAAATTTGATAATGGTATCCCGGGATTTGATGAGTTATCAAAGTTTATAGTTGTTCCTTTAAAAGAGCATCCTCCGTTTCAAGTCCTTCAATCACTGGAGGCTCCACCAATTGCTATGTTTGTCATCCCCATTCACCATTTTGAATCCAAACAGGAAATCAAAATTGAAAGGGCAGATCTGGCTCAAATTGACGCAAAATCACAGGAGGACACAGATATTTATTTTGTAATGAAAATGTCTCAAGAGGAGAAAATATTTACAGTAAATACGAAGGCTCCAATTGTCATTAATCCCAAGATTTTGCAAGGGTGTCAGGTTATCCTAGATAATCCAAACTTACAAATCGAGCAACCTTTGGATCTAGCATAATTAATTAATTCATTTGACAGGGAAGTTAAATGCTTGTATTGACACGGAAGTCAGGAGAGAAAATAAGGATAGGGAAAGATATAATCGTTTCCGTTGTAAGTAAGGGTCAAGGACCTCTTAAATTAGGAATAGATGCTCCTAAGGAGATTTCTATATACAGGGAAGAAATTTACCAATCCGTTATAAATACAAACAGACATTCTATTGCAAAAGAATCTATTCGCTTAAAATTTTGAAAAATTTACAACAAAAAGAGCAACGGATTAAAAAAAAGAATTAAGTATGCAAGATTCAAATAATGAATATTTTGAATTCTCTCGTCCGGAGGTTCAAGCATTGGTAGATCCAAACTCACAAACAATTTTAGATGTAGGGTGTGCTTCTGGTATTTTTGGATCACAGATAAAACAAAAATTAGGTGCAGAAGTTTGGGGCATTGAGCCAGTTGAAGATATTGGAGAAAAAGCCAAGGAAGTTATTGATAAGGTATTTATTGGTAGAGTAGAAGATCATATTCACCAATTGCCTGATAAATATTTTGATTCCATTATTTTTTCGGACGTTCTTGAACATCTTGAAGATCCATACTCAATTTTAGATTTGGTCAAAGACAAATTATCTAAAAATGGTGAAATTATTGCGAGTATACCAAATGTTAGGCATTGGTCAGTATTAAAAGAATTGCTTGAAGGAAATTGGGAATATCAAGATGCAGGGATTCTGGATCGTACTCATTTGCGATTTTTTACGAAAAGTTCAATAAAAAAAATGTTTCATAATGCTGGTTATAAAATAAAGGAAATCAGAGCAACACAATTTGGAGAAAATAGTATTCCACCAAAATTATTGAATGCACTGTCTCAGTCAGGATTAAACGTGAGTAGTTTAGCTGAAGAGGCAAATCATTATCAATATCTTCTTAGAGTTTCTCTATTAAATTCATTGCAAAATAAAATGGATGATTTACCTTTAGTTTCAATCATCATGCTTACATGGAATGCATTGGATTACACAAAAAAATGTATCACATCGATTGAAAAATTCACTCATTATCCCTATGAAATCATTTTTGTTGATAATTCTTCAACGGATGGATCTGTAGAATATTTACGGGATTTGGTAAAACCCCATGACAATTATAAGTTAATTGAAAATAATGAAAATAAAGGATTTTCTAAAGGAAATAACCAAGGAGTGGCAGCTGCATCTGGAAAATATGTGATGTTACTGAATAATGATGTTCTTGTTTCAAAGGGTTGGCTTTCTCGGATGGTCAATTCAATAGAGAAACACAAAAAGATTGGCACTGTAGGTCCGGTAACAAACCATATTAGCGGAAGACAAAGTTATGTTGGACAGTATGAGGGAGATGATTATGAAGCCTTCGCACAATTTATTGAGAATGAAAACAAGGGGAAATTGACACCCCGAAGAAGACTCGCAGGATTTGCGATGCTTATGAAAAAAGATATTTATGAAGAAGTAGATGGATTCGATGAGACATTTGGGGTTGGAAATTTTGAAGATGATGACATGAGTTTAAAAGTTCGTTCTAAGGGATTAGCTTTAATGGTAGATGAATCGGTATTCATTCATCACTATGGTAGTCAGACATTTAAGGAAAATCGCATTGATATTGTAAAAAATCTTAATGAACGAATGCCAATTTTTAAAAAGAAATGGCCTGATATAGATTATTCTGAACTACTGGAAATAAATAATCCATTGGACGAACTGCATGGAACCTATATAGACAACGGTATAAAAGCCCTTGAGAATTCTGACTTCTCATATGCAAAAAAACAGTTTTCTCAGATTTTGAAAGATAATCCAATTTCTGAAGAAGCGCTATATGGACTTACACTGTGTTCCAGAAATCAGGATGATAGTTTGAAGGCTCTTGAATATATTAATGAATTATTGAAACTTAATCCAAATCACTCTGAAGCTCTGAATCAGTTTGGTTTAATAATGGTAGAACACGAGAAACTATCTGATGCGAGAAAGGGATTTATTTCAGCCATAGAAATTGCTCCTGGATTTGTTGAAGCACAGAGAAACCTTGCGGAGTTATATATCTTAGAAGAAGATTATGAAACCGGTGTCCAAACCTATTTAAGGGTTTTGGAAAATCATCCTGAAGATATTCCGTCCTTGTTGAGAATGGCGGAATTAAATCGGGAAGCTAATAATATAAATGAGGCATCTGAATGGGCAAAAATGGTACTGGACCTAGAACCTGAGCATCCCTATGCTAACCAATTTATTCAATAATTAAACAATTGCTTTTTCCTGTCGTATAATTATTTTTCTTACAGTTGAATATTTAAGATTACTTTATTCCCAAAATTCTTTCTTTTTCTATAAAAGGAGCGAATCCTAAATTGCTCCATGTCAAGCCTTATCATTACAAAGGATAACTTCACCTTTAAAGATTTTAAGTTATCACTACAGAAACCGGTGCATATTGAACTTTCCTCTGAAGCGAAGGGCTCTATAAATAAATCCCATAGAAATCTACAATCCATTCTTACATCAGGAATTCCCGTGTATGGAGTCACAACCGGATTTGGAAAATTAAGTCATGTAAAAATAAATCCATCTGATCAGAGGAAGTTACAATTGAATTTGGTTCGGAGTCATGCTGCGGGAGTAGGACAGCCAGTTGATAAGGGCATTGCTCGAACTATGATGATTTTAAAGTTACTCACATTTGTAAAGGGATATAGCGGGGTGAGATTATCTGTTGTGAAACAAATAATTAATTTTCTAAATGAGGATATTGTTCCAGTAGTGCCGGAAAAAGGTTCTGTAGGTGCAAGCGGTGATTTGGCTCAATTGGCGCACATGGGGCTAGCGCTCATTGGTGAGGGTGAAGTATTTTATAAAGGTAAACAAACTGAATCTAAACTTATCATGAATCGTTTGGGGATTGCTCCTTTAGAGTTAGAGCCCAAAGAAGGGATCAGTCTTATTAACGGTACCCATTACTCAACTGCTTTAGCTATAGCTATTTTGAATATTTCTCAAAATTTACTTCAGTGTGCTGATATTATTGGTGCGCTATCTGTGGAATCAAGTCTGAGTTCGAGGAATGTATTCAATCCAAAAATACATTATCTAAAAGAACATCCAGGACAGAGATATTCTGCAGAAAATATTTGGAATATTTTATCTGATAGTAAAATTGTTTCATCTCACAAAGAGTGTGAAAAAATTCAGGATCCCTACAGTTTCCGCTGTATTCCTCATGTTCATGGAGCAAGTAGGGATATGATAAATAATGCAGCTGATTGTGTCAATAATGAAATAAATAGTGTGAGTGATAACCCATTGATATTTTCAGATAAAGAGATTCATTCATCTGGACATTTTCATGGAGAACATATAGCTCAGGCAATGGATTCTGTTGGGATTGCTATCAGTGAAATTGGAGCTATTTCACAAAAGAGAATTCATTATTTTATGAAGGGGATTGGGGATAAGATTCCGCCCTTTTTGGCTTTCAATCCCGGTTTGGAATCGGGGTATATGCTGGCACAGGTGACCGCAGGAGCACTTGCATCGGAAAACAAAACATTATCTCATCCAGCAAGTGTTGATAGCACGACAACCTCTGCTGGGCAGGAAGATTTTGTATCCATGGCACCCTGGGCAGGACAAAAAGCCTTAATGATTGCTGAAAATTCTGCAACAATCTTAGCCATTGAGTTAATGGTATCTGTATCAGCTGCACAATTATTTTTGAAAGATTCTCAACCCTCTTCTGTAACCAGAAAAATTTTCAATGAAGTGAATACGTATTTGAATTATAACGCGGGAGACAGACCATTAGATAAAGAAATTCAAGGGTTGAAGTCTTTGATAATTTCTGGGAAATTAACCAAAACGGTTGAAAGTAAAATTGATTTATTATAAGGTATGGGAAAATCCATCTCCATGAAAAAGGGTATCACATTTGACGATGTTTTAATGGTACCCAGGCACTCTGATATTTTACCTAGGAATGTAGAATTGAATACAGTATTAACTGCTGATATTACACTGAGTATTCCAATTTTAAGTGCTGCTATGGATACAATAACTGAGGAGGAGATGGCAAAATCGATTGCTCGGGAGGGGGGGTTAGGGATTATTCATAAAAATCTGTCGATTCTTGAACAGGTTGCTATGATTGAAAAAGTCAAGCGCTCAGAAAGCGGTATGATTATGGATCCTGTGACCCTTATAGCAGAACAAACTATTGGTGACGCTAAAAAGCTTATGAGAAAGTACAGCATCAGTGGGTTACCAGTTGTTAAAGAAAATAAATTGATCGGAATTTTGACCAATAGAGATATCCGGTTTGAAGAAGATCATTCACTAAAAGTAAAAGATAGAATGACATCAAAAAATCTAATAACAGTTCCTGTTGCAACCACGTTAGAAACAGCAAAAAATATATTACAAAAGCACCGAATAGAAAAGTTACTGGTTGTGGATG
>CAZOUJ010000070.1:0-8085 GCA_964582955.1 uncultured bacterium | reverse complement strand
CTCACCAGAATATTTCCCCTTTAGTTTTTCTTTTGCCCTCGTGGCTTTTTCCGGATCTTCTGTTGTTATTTCTAAGGAATCCTTGTCCATTTTAATTGCAATTTGCTGGGTTGTCCTATTTGAAAAAATAGACACCCTTCTAATAGCAGAAATTATTTCTTTTGTATCAATTGTAAGATCTTTGTCGTTGTTTTTTGGAATCACGCTCTCATAGTCAGGGTATCTTTCATCAATAATTCGTGAGTGTACTGTATCATCTCCAAATGTTGCTGTAATGTGGTTCTTCCCCATTTGCATTTCAACCGTTTCTTTTTTTCCTAAAAGATTTTGCGATAGACTCAAAAACTTTCTTGGTATTATTATATCTCCATCGAAACCACTGGACTCAAATTCTTTTATATGGTAGCGTGACAGCCGATGACCATCAGTTGCTACTGTGGTTAGTCCTCCATCTTTAAATTGAAATAGCACTCCTGTAAGGGCTGGTTTTAGTTCATCATTGCTTATAGCAAAGCTGGTTGTCTGTATAATAGTTTTTAACAAGTCGGAAGGAATTATCACTGATTCTTTTTTATCAAGCTCTGGAAGAGCGGGAAACTCTTCTTGTGGCATACCTTTTAAATCATACTCACCCTTTTCACTTTTAATAGATACATTTAATTTTTCATCTATTGATAGTGAAATTCTTCCATCAGGGAGTTCGTTTGAAATATTTAACAGGGTGTCAATAGGTATAACAGAAGACCCTTCTTTTTTAATGCTTGCTGGTACTGTCAGAATCATGGTTTGTTCAAGATCTGTTGCTCTCATAATAATTGACCCATTATCTGAGGTAAAAAGAGCATTACCAAGTATTGGAATCGTCGATCTTCCAGGAATTATTTTAGATAATTTTTGTAGGGATACTTGTAGGTCTGTTTTTGTTATTGCGAATTTCATTGTTAATTCAGCCTCCAAAGTTAAATATGTTTACATCTCGTGAAAAATGTTTAGTTATAATAATATTATAATAAGAATAAATATAATAATAATAATAATGATGTTAACCTTGTGGAAAAAATAATTTAATTATTTTGACTGTTTTGTATATTTTAAGAAATATGAATTAATTAAAGAGATTCTTTATGTTTATAAATTAAAATATAATGTGGAAACATTCTTAATTGGGTGTGCATATTTCTATAAATGAAATAAACAAACGATTGTGGAAAAGTAAAGTGGATAAGACTACTAGTTTTCATTGATAGATATAAACAAGCGTGATTTTGCCTGCTCAAGCCATTCTTGAAACCAAACACTCTTTTTTTTGTTTAAGGCCATTTTTTCTACGTCAGTCCAATGATCAGTCAGGTTTGGTTTTCCGCCCGGGCGGACATTAGATATCCACAAAAGGTGATGTCCAGCGGGAGTTTTTATTGGCAGGCTGCATATCTGAATGGAAGACATTGCCTGAACGGCTTGGGCAAACTCAGGTATGGGAAAGTCAGATAGGTTTACCCAACCCAAGTCTCCACCTATTTTCCTGGTTCTCTCATCGTCGGAATATGTTTTTGCTAATTGTTTGAATTTATTAAAACTGATTGCTGAATCTTTAAGAGTTAGCGCAAAATCAAAAGATATTTTTTCATCTGACACTGTTATTTTAGGCTTTACAAGGATATGTCTTATTTTTGCTTTTTCCCCTTGCCTGTCTAGTGTTTCTATAATGTGAAAACCAAAGGATGTCAATACAGGCTCGCTAATTTGACCAATGTTTTGAGTAAAAGCAACAGATTCAAAATCAGGGACCAGAGACCCTCTTTCTACATAGCCAAGATCTCCACCACGGGAAGAATTTCCCGGATCTTCAGAATGCAAAACAGCAAGAGAATGAAAAGGCTCTCCAGATATTATTTCATTTCGAATGTTGTTAATCTTAGAGAGAGCATCCGAGAGACTTTTATCGCTTGGTTTTATAGATAATTGAATATGGTTCATTTGATAGAGGGTGGGAAGAGAACCGAGGCTGTCTTGATATTCTTCGTAAAAACGTGTAACCCCATCTCTGTCTATATTTATATTGTTAATAAGTGAGAACTGATACTGCTCAGTGATTAAAAGGTCCCGCATGTCTATCCAAAAGTCACGACGATATGATTTAATAGATTGTCCTAAATATTCTTCAGCTATGTCAACGCTGCCGGCCTGGGAAACAATGTTTTCAACCTGCCTGTCTAGAGCATCGTTTACATCTTTTTCTTTTACTTCTACAGAGTCAAGTTTGGCCATTTCAAGAAGTATCTGACGATTAATTAGGTTTTCTAACGCGTGAGCCTGAAGCTGTGTAAAAACGGCGGGATCTTGATTTAAATCAATTTTATTTTGAAGGGCTGTCATAGAAACAAGTTGTGAAACATCGCTTTTTAGAATAACAGTGTTGCCAACGACAGCAGAAATACCTTCTAACACAACGCCTTGCGCTGTAAGAAAAACAAAAGAACAAAGAAAAAAAACATGTTTCACTGATAAATTAATCCTACAATTTTTTGACTATCAATTTTTACAGGATAAACCCCCCGCAAGCTATCGATGAGCACCTTGCGCCTAAGTGCGCTATCTTTATTTTTAAGCATCTGATAAATTTCATCAAAAACAAAATCTATTTCAATATAAGAACCCTCTTGAAACACTTTTTCAATTTTGATTATGTAATAATTGTTATCAACCAAATACGGCCCAAGGGTGTTTCCATTTTTAAAATTTTTTTTATTGAACACGCTATTGTTAATTTTTGAAGGAAAACCACCAAAAGAAACCGTTTCTCTTGTGCCGCCATACTTAGAAAGGGCCCTGGACAGTTTTTGTGTGTTGCCTTTTTTTAGCTCCTTTTTGATTTTTAAAGCGTCAGAACGGACCTGTGAAGAAAAATAATAAACCAACACCTCTTTTGCTTTCCTTTTATACCCCTCTTTGTTATCTTTATAATATTTTATTACATCATCCTCTATAACCGAAGACGCGCCCACATTTAGGTTTAAAAAGGCCTTACCCACAAGATCCTTTTTATAGTTTACTATTTTCTGCACTACGGAATTGTCAACACCGACCCCCTGAGAAACCCCACCTTGATATAACAGTTCTTTTTCCACCCACCCTGACAAAAAACGATAGACAGATAAACTGTCTTTTGTTTTACTACCAAGCCGACTGTTTAGATCATCAATGGTAATTATATTTTCCCCAACTGACGCTGCCAAAAACAGGGTTTCGTCGGCTTTTTTTGTAGAACACCCAAACACAAAAAAAAACACCTGACACATAATAACAAAACGAAAATTATCCATAGACACGGTGGAAATTAGTGCACATCCTATTTTAAAAACAGACTTTCTAACAATCTATAAATATTTTTTATAGATGAATATCCGACACGGACGCCATCAATGGAAACAGACATACTATTATCTTTGTTGTCTTTTAGGGAAAGGCTCTTCTCTGTTGTTTTAAAATGATTTAATACAGCACTAATAAAAGCAGCTAAGGACTTAAAAGGATGAAAAGACGTAACAGTGAAACAAAGGCTGTTTTTACGAAGGACTAGCTTTTTCACAGAAGAGTTAGTTAAGACAGCCCTTGTCTTTGATATCCACAAAAGAAAAGAAGCCTCATCGGGGAGAGGGCCAAACCGGTCCAAAAGCCCTTCTTCAACATCTCTAATTTTGTCTAAGGAGCCAGCGATAGCAAGCAGTTGATAATAGTAAAGCCTGTCTTCAACAAGCGGGACATAGCTCTCGGGCAGTCCCGAATCAAGCTCTGAGGTGACAACCGGTATAGACACACTCTTTTTATCGCCGCGCTCTTCATCAAGAGCCTCCTTTAAAATTTTATTATACATATGAAAACCCACACTGGCAACAGCCCCGCTTTGTTTTGTCCCGAAAAGATCTCCAGCTCCTCGTATGTCCAGGTCCTTCAGGGCAACCTTATAGCCAGAGCCCAGACTTGTGTTTTGTTCCAAGGTTTTTAACCTTTGAAAAGAAGCGCCCTCAGGCCGAAAGTCCCTAGGAATGAACAAATAACAATAGGCCTGACGACTGCCCCTGCCTACCAGCCCCCGTAATTGATAAAGCTGGGAAAGGCCCAGCCGGTGAGCATTATTTATTATAATAGTATTTGCGTTTGGAACATCTAGCCCAGAACCAACAATGGTGGTACAGCAAAGAACTTCAATTTTATTTTGAAAAAACTCAAGCATAACAGACTCAAGGATTTTGCTTTTTGTTTTTCCATGGGCGACCCGGATGCTTAGATCAGGAGATGTGTTTTTTATTTTTTTTGCTAAAAAAGGAAGTGATTTAATACTGTTGCTAACAAAATAAACCTGGCCCCCACGTCGGGCCTCCTTCTTTATTATACTAAAAACCTTTTTCCAATCAAAATAATTTAAAAATGTTTTGATTGGCCTTCTTGACCTAGGAGGAGTGTTAATAGTGCTAATGTTTTTTAGTCCAACAAGAGACTGCTTCAGTGTTCGTGGAATCGGGGTCGCGGTAAGCGTTAAAACATCAACAGTGGGCTTTATCGATTTAATTTTTTCTTTATGTTTTACACCAAACCGATGCTCCTCGTCTATGACCATAAGTCCCAAACCTTCAGTATAAACATCATCAGAGATTAGCCTGTGGGTACCAACGAGAACGTCCAGGCCACCACAGGTAAGGGTCTCAATAATTTTCTTTTGTTCAGCCTTCGTCCGAAAGCGGGACAAAAGCCCTACTCGGATTCCAAGGGGGGAAAGCCGCCTTACAAAGCTGATATAGTGCTGATCCGCTAAAATAGTTGTGGGGGCCATTACAAAGACTGTACGACCATTTTCAACAGCCCTTATGGTTGCACGAATTGCCACCTCTGTTTTTCCATACCCTACATCACCGCAAACCATTCTGTCCATTGGGACATCTTTTTCCATATCAGCTGCCACATCGCGTATGGCAGACTGCTGTCCGACCGTTTCTTGAAAAGGAAAAGAGTCACAGACTGCTTTGTAAAAATCTCCGCCTTTTTCATAAATAAAACCGCGAGACCCTTGTCTTAGGGCATATGTTTTAAGAAGCTCTTTAGCAATAGAGCGGGCATGTGTTTTTATTTTATCCTTTTTTCTTTTCCACGACCCACCGCTTAATGAGGCAATCCTTACAGAACCTTCTTTGACACCGACGAGGCGGTGCAGTTTGTTAAAGCTGTAGGCAGGAACAAAAACAGAACCCCCACCTGCATATTTTATCTTAATACAATCATTTCCGCCTGTTTTTTCAATTCCACGATAAACGCCAATTCCAAATTCTTCGTGCACGACAGGCTCTCCCCACGTGAGGTCAGACATGTCAATAATTTCGTTATGTTGTTCTGCCGGGTCGCCAACCACAGACCACCTGGACCTGACACTGTAGCGAGGGCCAGAAAGCTCTTCGGAACCAAAAACAACCAGTCCCGCATCTGCCAAAACGAAACCTTTCTCCAGCTCCCCCCTAACCCTTTGTGTAGAGCGCCCCGGGGGCAAAAAGGCTGGTGTTTGTGCGCTGGCCGGGTCCGTAGAAAAAGAAAAAAAACACACACCTTTTTTTCCTAAAACCATCTTTTTTATATTTTTTTCTGAAACACTTTCATGCGCTAAAGAAAAATCAAAAGAAATTTCCCTGTCTGAAGACACCTGATAGCGTCCCTCGGAAATAACATCGATATTATATAGACAAAAAGAATCCCCTGATATAACAAGAGATAAAAGAGGTTCCTCTTTTCTCTGGCTCCCCACAGTTCGAGGAAGAAAAACAACCTCACTTAGAGGCTTAACCGTTCGCTGTGAGTATGGATTAAACAGCCGTATAGATTCCACCACGTCCCCAAAAAACTCTAAACGAACAGGGTTTCTTGACTGAACAAGGTAAACATCTAATATTCCACCTCTAACCGCATAGCTCAAGGGGCTTACCACACGATCTGTCTTGAGATACCCCCAGCGATCTAAAAACTGAGTGGCGTAAGCCATCGCCATTTTTTGGTTTAAACTAACGACCACACTTTTGTCAGAAGACTGCACAAGGGGAGACCGCAGAGTCTCTAACGCCCTATTTGTTGTAAAAACCCTTTTTTTTCGATTCCTAGAAGAAATGGCAGATAAAGCCTCCTCAGTGTGGCGCTGTCCCTCTGAAACAAAACCAGGAACACTGTCTTTTGAGGCTTCCGGTTCCGGCAAAAGAAGGGACGAGTCCGGACACAAACCATATGACACGGTGTAGAGCCTTTCACTAACCGCTTCATTTGGGGAAATTATAACAACAGGATCATCGCTAGCGCGAGAGACAGAAAGAAGGGTTAAGACAAAAGGCTCTAGAGACAGGCCGCCAACATGCTCCCCCACTGTATTTAAAACACTTTTTTTGTACCAACGCAAAAACCGGTCCACTGACCACACACCCGTTTCACGTGAAACCATAAATTATTTAGAAAGAAGAACGGACAAAACAGAGACATCTGAGGGGTTAACGCCGGAAACCCTCATGGCCTGCCCAAGAGTTTCGGGCTTAACAAGGGTAAGCTTTTCTATTGCCTCAGAAGAAAGTCCCAGGGCCTTTTTATAATTAAAACTATAGGGTATCTTTTTTTTGTTTAAAGATGAAAGTTTTTTTATTTGTTCTTTTTGGCGCTTTATATACCCCTCATATTTGACAACAGTTTCTGCCTCAAAAAGGGCCTCCTCAATGAGTGGGGTAAAAAGAGATGGAAGGGGAGCGCAACTACCAAGAAGGTTGCTCCTAAAATCATCAATAGAAACGTCAGGCCTTTTTAAAACGTCCCTTAAGGGTGTTTTTTGCTTAACCACAGAAGCACCATTTTTTTGTAATATGGGGTTTATAACACAGGGCTCTAAAGAGAGTCGGGTTGCCTTAACAAGGGCGCTGGTAAGATCAGTTTTGTTTTGTATAAGAGTAGTTTCATTTTTTGTTAAAAGGGCACACCTCTCCGAGTGTTTTATAAGTCTTGTTTCCGCATTAGAATAACGAAGAACCAGACGGTGTTCGGCCCTAGATGTAAACATTCGATAAGGCTCTAGGGTATCTTTTGTAATAAGATCATCAAGCATTACGCCAAGATAAGAGTCTTCCCTAGACAAAAGAAGGGGCTCTTTGTTTAAAACACTCATCGAAGCATTTATCCCTGCGATAAGGCCCTGCCCGGCGGCCTCTTCATATCCAGAAGTCCCGTTTATTTGCCCTGCTAAATAAAGGCCAGGCACCTCTTTTGACTCAAGGGTCATTTTAAGTTGTGATGGAGAAAAAAAATCGTATTCAATCGCATACCCAGGACGTAAAATCTCAAGATTTTCAAGCCCGGGGACGGCCCTTAGCGCCCTTGTTTGCACAGACTGGGGAAGGCTTGTAGAAAAACCGTTTACATAAGTTTGATTTGAGTTGAGCCACTCCGGTTCAAGATAAAGAAAGTGCCCCTCTCTTTTTGGAAAGCGACACACCTTATCTTCAATGGAGGGACAATATCTAGGTCCCTGGCCGGTAACATCCCCAGAAAACATTGGAGAAAGAGACAGGTTTTTATCTATTATTTCATGAGAGGCTGTGTTTGTTTTTGTGACATAACAAGGAATATTTGGAGATGTAAAAGAAGAGGTAAAGTGTGAAAAAGGAGAAGGGTTTTCGTCTCCAACAGAGACAGAACACTTAGAGAGGTCTATTGAAGACGTTTTTATGCGCGGAGGGGTTCCTGTTTTTAGCCTTGAAAAAGAAAAACCAAGAGAGCACAGAGACTCCGTTATGCCAAGACTGTGCTTTTCCCCCATTCTTCCGGCACCTGTTTTTTGTTCTCCTACATGAATAAGCCCATTAAGAAACGTTCCACAGGTTATAACGAGCGCCCTACAAAAAAGCTTTTCACCAGACAACAAAACAACACCAGACACACGCCCTCCAGCAGTAACAACATTCACAACCTCTCCACGAAAAACACAGAGCCCATCACAGCCAGAAACCCTTTTTAAAACCTCCCTCTCATATATTCTTTTATCAACTTGCGCCCTTGGTGACCACACGGCCC
>CAZOUJ010000069.1:0-8096 GCA_964582955.1 uncultured bacterium | reverse complement strand
TTATAATCTTTTGGGACAAAAAATATCTATATTGACCTCTGGTTATTTTAATGCAGGGTTTCATACTGTAACCTGGAAAGGAATTTCTGACAAAGGTTTAGAAGTACCAGCTGGTGTCTATATTTACACAATTGAAACAGACTCATATCGTGACATAAAAAAAATGATATTAATGAAATAGATAGAAATATCTGATATGTTTTCTAATAAACCATTCAGGAGATTGAATTCTTTTTTATTAATTACCTTGCCGATATTTTTAATTGGTCAGATATCAAATAATTTTGATCTAAAACAAAAAACAGAAGAATGGTTTGAAAATAATCCTGACTCTTATCCTCATTGGCTTACACCTGAAGAAAAATTATCTTATGGAGATAGAAGTAGAGATTTTTATGAGACCGACCCACCTGTTGGCCCCGTAATAAATATTCCTGAGTTTGCTCCAATGGAAGGAGTGTTGATCCGTTATCCATTTGGAATTTCTTATTCTGTCATTGCAGAGATGTCTGAAGATATCATGGTTACTACAATTGTTTCATCAACCGGGCAACAGAATTCTGTCACCAATCAATATTCTTCTAATGGTGTTAATCTTAACAATTGTAATTTTTTGATTGCACCAAGTAATTCCTATTGGACTCGTGATTACGGGCCGTGGTATATCATTGATGGGAACCAGGAACTGGCAATCGTTAATTTCCCCTACAATCGTCCTCGACCATTAGATAATGATATCCCTATAGAGATGGCGGATTTTCTTGGCATTGAACTTTACGGAATGAACGTCATCACTGCTGGTGGAAATTATATGACGGATGGAATGGGAGTTTCCGCTTCGTCCACTCTAGTTTTTGAGGAAAATCCATCTCAATCTCAGGATCAGATAAGGGATAAAATAGAAGAATATTTAGGTGTCCCCAACTTCCATGTTATTGATGACCCAAATAATACATATATTGATCATATTGACTGCTGGGCAAAATTTTTAGACGTAGACAAGATCCTTATTAGATCCGTTCCTTCAAATCATGCTCAATACGATGAAATCGAAGAAGTCGTAGACTATTTTGCAACACAGACCACACCCTACAACACTCCCTATGAAATTTATAGGGTATATACTCCCCAGAATCAACCCTATACAAATTCTATTATATTAAACGATAAAGTACTGATCCCCATAACTGGTTCTTCATGGGACGATGATGCTATTGATATTTACGAAGAGGCAATGCCTGGATATGAGATTGTCGGCTTTACCGGAAGTTGGGAATCAACCGATGCACTGCACTGCAGGGCAAAAGGAATTGGAGATCGAGAGATGATTTTTATTACTCATATTCCATCTTCAGGTGAAGTCGATCCAGGATCACAGGGAATTGAAGTCAATGCTGATATTATTTCTATAACCGGAGAAGAATTATCTTCAATAGATGCTGATATTATTTTTCGCTACAATAATCAACCTTTCCAGACTTTGTCCTTATCCTGGATATCTGGCAATCAATTTGTTGGAATTATTCCACCATGTGCCGGTGGTTGTGAAGTTTTTTACTACCTAAGAGTAGAATCACAAGCAACTGGGAAAATATTTCATCATCCATTCATTGGTGAACCTGACCCACATGTCTTTAACATGATAAACCCAGAAATCAATATTCCAATCTCCTACAGTGCAGATTGGAATTTGGTTGGTAATCCTGTAAATACATCAGACAACCATGTCATTGACCTTTTTCCTTCATCAACCGAAAATACATTATACAGTTTTGGTCCAACTGGATATGTATCACAAACAGAATTATTACCTGGCATGGGATACTGGCTTCATTTCCAAGACAATGGTATAGCTGCAATTTCCGGATTACCTATATATGAACAGTCCATTAAGTTAATGGAAGGTTGGAATTTAATATCCGGAATATCCATGGAAATATCCATCCTGCAAATTATCGATCAGTCTGACATTTTAATCCCTAACACGTTTTATGGATATGAGCCGGGAACAGGATATATCAATTCTGATTTGGTTGTTCCTGGTCATGGATATTGGGTGCGAACAAACAGCGAAGGAACAATCACTTTTAATGGTGAGCTGAATCAGACCAAAATAATTAATTTTAATAATCTAACAGATACTGCGGATTGGATCTCAATAAACGGTAAAATATTGTATTTAGGTGTTTCTGTACCAGAAGAAGAAAAACTTTCCTATAGTCTTCCACCAAAACCAATAGAAAATGGCATGGATGTCCGTTTCCGTGGTGATATAAACTACTGTGGAAACAATGGTATCATTGAAATTATGACGGATAAGGAATATCTGGAATTTGAGTATAACATATCTAATCCAGGCATTAAGTGGAATTGGACTGATATATCTGATGGAAACAAAACTGTTCTAGAGAATAATGGCACAGAAATAATAAGTAGTTCTAATCTTTTTAAAATTGAGAAACAGATGTTTCTTCCTGAAACAATAACACTCTATCCAAATTTCCCAAATCCATTTAATCCAAAAACTCTTATTAGAATTGATCTATTAGAGGAAACAAATATTTCTCTGGATATTTTTGATATTTCAGGTCAGCATATTACAAATCTAAAAAAAGGATTTTGCGATGCTGGAATTCACAAAATTGAATGGAACGGAAAAAATACAAATGGAATTGGCATTCCAGCAGGTATCTATTTTTATACTTTATCGTTTGAAAACAGGAAATTATCACATAAAATGGTGCTCCTGAAATAAAGTATTATTATGAAAATCTTTATCACTTTAAGTTTTATATTATCTCTGAATCTTCTCAGAAGCGAAAGTTTATATGAAGTATATCAGAGCGCAGGTCCAGGGAATGGATATGATAAATATATGGTTTTGGATCCTAATATAACTTACATAGGTGGATTTGGAACTTCGGTTTACTCGGTATTGCTTGAAGGAAATGGCGCTGTCATTGATCTCCAGGAAGGGACTGGAATTTGGATGTCTGGAGATGAATCCAGTTCACCTTCACTACTGATAAAAGGGTGTACCGTAATTAATGGAGGTTACTACGGTATTAATATATCCGGGTACGGAAATCACGAAATTATTGATTGTAACTTTATCAATGACGAATGGGGAATACAGATTGGTGAACATTCCAACACTACAATCAGAAATTGTAATCTGATTGATAATACGTATGGGTTGGCAATAATTGGTCTAGATGCTCAAGTAAATTTAGCCTACTGTAACGGCTGGGGTAATACTGAAACCTACATGTCAAATTGTCCTGGATGAGGAAATATTTGGGAACCGTGCGTTCCTTATCCAAGTACAGGAAATATATTTGAAAATCCACTTTTCACCGATCAGTCAAACTTAGATTTCAACTATAGCCCTGATTCTCCTTGCATTGATTCAGGCGACCCTGAGATTATGGATCCGGATGGAACAGTTAGTGACATCGGAGCTAATTATTTCTCTCAGTTAGCATCATATTCTACCAATATCATGGAAGGCTGGAATCTTATTGGACTATCTGTCATTAATGATAATGCATTTTATGAGGAATTGTTTGAAAATTCAATTGAAAACTCTCTGTTTTATTTCAATGAGGATGGCATTTATGTTCCTGTATATGATCTCGTGCCTGGTGAAGGATACTGGCTTAGATTTGAATTACCATACATTGCTAATATTTCCGGTGAAGTAATATACTCTTTAACTTTAAATCTTATAGAAGGGTGGAATCTTATTTCGGGAATTACCTATACAATAACATTAGATTCGATAGATGATCCTGAAGACTTAATAGTTCCAGGAACATTATTTATATATGACGGAAATTATACAGATACAGAAACAATTGAGCCCGGACATGGGTACTGGTTGAGGAGTAATGGAACTGGTCAAATTATCCTCAATTATTCAGAATAAAAATCAGATATTTATTCTTTATAATTCCTATTTATGAAATTCACCATTTATACTGCGAATTGGTGCACATACTGTAAAGCAGCAAAGCAACTTTTAAATTCTAGAGGATTTGATTTTGCTGAAATCAATCTTGAAGAAAAGGGAATGGATAGAGAAGATTTATTTGAACTAACAGGAGGAAGGACAGTCCCTCAGATATTAATGAATGGTAATCCTATAGGTGGTTTTGATGATCTGCAAAAACTGGATGCATCCGGAAAATTAACAGAAGATTCCAATTTAATGAATTAAAGTGATTTTTTGATTTGTAACGCCATTCTCCGTTTCAATTGTAAAATAATAAATCCCCGAAGAAACTAAATTCCCTTTTTTATTATACCCGTTCCATGAAAGATGATCATAGAATCCGGGGTCTAATATTCCATTGAATAATTCTGCGACCTCTCTGCCCAGCAAATCAAAAACGCTGATCTTCACTGTTTCTTCATATTCCTTAATGAAAAATGCAAATCGAATTAATTTGATAGAAGGATTCACTGAAGGAAAAGGATTTGGGTAAGCATAGGTAAAGGTTAAATTATTTTCAGGAGTAGAAGTTTGGATTAAAAATCTGTGTGAACCATTTTTATTGTAAGTTCTATTATCAGCGAGATCGTAGGCATACACCTGCCAATGATAGATTACATTTTCAAATAGGGCTTCTTCTGGTATAAATGATGTATCTGCACCATCATACACTATCTCCATATATTCAGGATTACTTCCTAGTTCCATAATATAAAACAGCATGCTGTCCATTGGATTACTATCTTTGGACGAAAACCATTCAAATCTAGGAAATACTGTGTCCAGTTTTGCATTTAATTCAGGTGAAATAATTGAAAACACCTTTGGTGCTGTATTGGCAGCTTCAATCATTAATGTATAATCAAAATTAGAACTGTGTTCATCTTGACTAACAATAACAACATAAATGTCTTCTACATTATATAACGAATTATAAATAAAGAGAGGATCATCAGACATGATTTCAAAATTATTCTCGGCATATTTTACTACACCATGAAGACCAAAATTTTCGTGCGATCCGTTCAAAGTGTCTAAAGTCACTGTTACAGGGATACCCGTATTTATTTTAATGTACTGACTGGCATACTGATTAAGTGATGTACTTTGAATGTACTTAAACTCATCTTCTTCAGAAAAATTAACTATGCTAAAAATATCAGGCCCATCGACAGGGAAATCTTCTGCTTCTTCATAGCTGTACATTTCAGCGGCATTGCCAGGATTTGAAGACATGACTATATTCGCGATAGCCATTCCGTTTAAGGCTTCCTGAAATGTAGAGCCAATGGTTGATAGGGCATCATCTATCGCTTGTATACTATAATCATTGGGGGGTTGACTATTTGTATTTACACCCTCATCAAAAATATTTTTAATAGTCTCTGATCCTCCAAAATGTTCATCAATATATTCAAAGAAAATCCAGGAGCCGTACCAATGCGATCCTCCAACATGGTCCAGAGATTTTTCCGGTTGATTGAACCAAGAATACATATACTGATAACAATCGTTAATGTCATCATAGATTTCTTCTTCCATCCACACCGCTGTTGATTCAAGCAGCCAAGGTTTTTCATACCCGTCATATCCATACTGAATTGCATGAAAAAATTCATGGGCTGCTGTTACCTGAATATTTTCAATTTCACTGTTTGGAAATCCATCATAGTTATTCCGCATTGCCATGTAGCTGGTGAAAGCATTCTGTTCATTTACATTTTGAGAAAATTCGTTATTTCCCGTATTTTGGGCAGTATATTCGGATTGAACGTAACCGTAATAGGATGAAGAAAGCCTACGCACATAAATATCATAATGGTTTGATCCTCCATCATCATAATTACTGGGTAACCAACCATCTCCTGGTGGTCTCGTGTATCTCATTTCGTTGATCTGTACATCATACACATGAACAAATATTTCTGATATTATATCAATGTAATCAGGAAGGCTATTGGAATTATTATCTGTCGAATCCACACCATGATTACCTTCCGTGGTGTAATGAAAGCGAAAAATTCCAATATCATAAGTCTTATCCAACTCAACTGCTTCTCCCCGCATATCCAGAGTACGATTTACAATAGAACCGGAAAAATTAAATCCAATAGATTCCAGTTGATTTCTAATTTCTTCAGAAAGTAAATGTCCGTTAATACTGATTTCATGAAGGGCAGGAGAGAGATCCCTCCAATGGAAATCCTTCTCTGATTCATAGTTCGAAAATGCATTTAATACTAATTCCACAGATGTGTGCAAAGATATTTTATTCTTTGCTGAACCTGGTGTGATTAATAATAAACTGCTAAGGAGAATTATCAGTTTTTTCATTCCTGTTTTTGTTCTGTTTTATCCGATAATAAAAAGCCAAACCCAGCATTCCCAGGACATAGAATACGGCAAACATTGGTAATAATTCCCACATAGTTTTCAAATTTACAAATTAATTAGTCTGGTTTAGTTATCTTCTTCTAATTTCTCAATAGAAATACTGTCCTGCTTATCAAAATATTTATCATATACAAAAGTTCCCAATAATATCCCAATCCCTGTTGGTAATTCCCAATTTAATGAACTTTTAGAATCTTCCTGAAGTATTCCCGACACTGTAAAAGTAACGCCAATAAAATATCCAATTCTCTTTATATTATTATTTTGTTTAGATATAAATAGTTTGGATTGTGTTTCTTTTATAGCCGATAACTGAATCTCCTGTTTAGTTGTAGAATCTGCCTTAGTAATTATCGGCATAGATGAACGGAGTGTAAGAAATAGCTTTTTCGTTTCTGATCTTTGAAAAAACTCATGGTTTTCGGGTGGCACAGATATTTTTATAGATAATTGTACGGATTCACCCACTTGATCAAATTGAATATCTTTAATAAACTGTGGTCTTTCTAATGAAGGAATTATCGTACTGTCGATAGTAGTATTTAAAATAGTAACATAGAACCATTCCGTTTGAGAGTACCAACCAGACGCATGTGCAAGAGAAATGTCCGAGGAAAAATCAAATTCAATAATCAATCCATTTTCTTTTTCATTGAATTTAATATTCTGTAGTATGGATGGTTGATCTTGCTCTCCTAAAGCTATCACTGTTATTAAAATTAAAAAACAATATTTTATTTGCATCATTATTTGATAATATTCTTCTGACAATTTAACACAACAGTATGAACGAGATAAAATAGATGTTGTTCAATGAAAGGTGTAACTTTAATTTCGCTAAAATTTATGAGTGCATATATGAAAAAATGGTTACCAATTGTATTTATTTCTCTTATAAGTGCGCAAATTGAAAATAATATGACAGGTGCCTTTGGTACTGTCACTATGGATGGAAAAATTTGGAATCAACTTTCTTTTCGTCCTGAAATTCCTTTAGGAAAATTTGGATTAGCATTGGACCTTGTCTTTTATTTTGATGAGAATGGAAATCTCCATAAAGATGAATGGGATTTTTCAGATGGGAATGCAATAAAAAATACATTAATTGATAAGATTTATTATCTGAGATATGGATACCCCGGAGATCCATTATTTGGAAAGATTGGAGCTTTGGATCAGGTATTACTCGGATATGGCATTTTAGTGGATGGATATTCTAATGCTATAGAATATCCCCAGGTCCGCAAAATTGGTATGAATTTTGAATATTCAAAAGGACTGTATTCTTTCCAGGGTTTTGTGAACGATTTTAAGGAAAATATTGGGTTAACAGGAATCAGGATGCAGACAACTTCACTCCTTGCCTTTCCTGTTGGAATTTCCGCAGTTATAGACCGTAATCAATTTCTTGGACTGAAGGATTCTGATGGAGATGGTCGTCCAAATTTAGTTGATGATTTTCCGGATAATGATAACTTTTGGTTAGACAGTGACAGCGATGGTTTTGCAGATAACGATTATGAAAATGAATTAGATAGGGATGGGGACGGATTACCCGATATAGAAGGAGATTTGGAATCTATCCATGAATTTTGGGACAATCTTGGCAGTTCAGTAAATCAGGATTTTTCTCAAGAAACATTTTATGATTCACTCACGGATAATAATATAACTTTACTTCCCGAACCACTAAATATAAATGAAGATG
>CAZOUJ010000068.1:5086-8108 GCA_964582955.1 uncultured bacterium | reverse complement strand
CAACGGGTTGGAATATGGTAGGATTGCCTGTCTTAGTTGATGACAATTTCTATCAATCAATATTTCCTAATTCAGTTTCTGGGACATTATTCAGTTTTAATGGTACCTACGAACAAGAAGACAATCTGATCAATGGCACTGGATATTGGCTTAGATTTGAAAATTCAACCACCAATATTTTTACCGGGATCCCTAGTCAATAATTGGAATTACTCTTAAATGAAGATTTGAATCTCTTATCAGGAATAAGCACTGCTATACATATCTCAGAGATACAAGACCCGGATGAAATTATCATTTCAGGTACGGTTTATGGATTTGCTTTGGGTGGCTACATAAACACAGAGATATTGGAACCGGGGAAGGGATATTGGGTTAGGGCCAATAATTCAGGATATATATTTTTGGTTAGTAATCCAGAGCTTCTACCAGAAGAATGTTATTTAGAACCTGATGTTGGCCCTTGTGATGGGATATGTCCTAGATATTTTTACAATCAAGAAACCGATGAATGTGAAGAATTTTCTTGGGGATGTTGTGAAGGTTTGGTTCCATTTGATACTTTAGAAGAATGTATCAATA
The DNA here is from genome assembly GCA_964582955.1 of uncultured bacterium. Classification (GTDB taxonomy): domain Bacteria; phylum Fidelibacterota; class Marinisomatia; order Marinisomatales; family AB-629-J13; genus AB-629-J13. The sequence goes on along the minus strand of CAZOUJ010000068.1, from coordinate 7,526 downwards.
CTTGTGAATGAGCATCTTATTTTGTATTAGAAATATCAAAGTTTGTGAAGACCAGGAAGATGTATATCAGATTATTTATATTTACATTTTTAATTAATATTTTAACGGCAGGTGTTAATGTACTTACAAATCGTGTGATTAGTGATGAATTATACAGTATAGATTTTCAAATTATTGATTTACCAGATATTAATTCTGTCGCACCTTTTAAAGAGGAATTAAATGTTGCTAATAAAAATAGTCGCCCTTTTCAATATGGACATAAATTTGATGTAGATTATTCAATAGATAATTTCGGGACCTGGAAAGTTTTAGAAAACGGGACATCTCTTTGGCGCTTTGGTATTCGCTCAAATGGTGCTCATTCATTGAAATTAGAGTTTGATAAATACTGGCTCCCGGAAGATGCCGAACTATATATTTATAATGATTCTGGAGATATGGGCTATGGACCCTTTGGTAGTAATAATAATCATTTTGATGATTCTTTTGGCACTCCATTAATTAGAGGCGATCTGGTTGTCATTGAATACCTTCAACCGGAGTATGTAACTGAACAACCGCAATTGCGCATCAAAAACGTGGTTCATGATTATACTGATATTTTTCATTTTTCAGATGTTAATAGAGATCGGGACTGCGGTGAAAATGTAGTCTGTGAATCTGCCCAGGAATTTCGGGACCAAGCTAATGCAGTAATTTATTTGATCATCAATGAATACACTTGTACAGGAACCCTTATTAACAATGTGAACAATGATAACACACCCTATGTTTTAACAGCTTGGCATTGTATTGTGGGTGAAACCAATTTAGAAGAACATAATAATTTTGTGTTTTATTTTAATCATGAAAGTCCTACGTGCGAGGGAAATTCAGGGTCATTTGAATATTCAGTAACCGGTTCTACACTTTTAGCAACCCGGAACGAAAATGTGGGTTCCGATTTTGCTTTATTGCTAATGGATGAGCCTCCCCCAGAAGATTGGACTCCGTTTTATGCAGGTTGGTCTAATGATAATGAAGCCCCTCTAATATCCTCTGGTATTCACCATCCTGAAGATGACCCAAGAAAAATCAATTATAATGATGATTATGCGTGGTCATGTGCGTGGAATAGTCCAAACACTCACTGGTGTTTGAGTTGGGATGAAGGTGGTACCGCAGACGGATCATCCGGTTCAGCAATATTTAATTCGAATAAACAGTTGGTAGGCAATAATACAGGGAGTGATGGACCAGATTGCAGTCCCGGGCCTGATTTATACGGAAAATTTTCATTATCTTGGAATGGTGGCAACAATGCATCCCGCAGATTAATGGATTGGTTAGATCCTGACAATATGGGTGTGGTGGCAATTGATGGTATTTACACAAATAACGATTATGATATAGCTATTTCTAACCTGACCGGTTGGAACCTTTTAGGACTACCACTCGAAGTGGAGGATGATTCATACTATATTCTATTTCCTGAATCAATCGAAGGAACATTATACTCTTTTGATAATGGATACAACCTTGAAACAAGTTTGATCCAAGGTGAAGGATACTGGTTGAGATTCAATGAAGAAGGCAGTACCACTATTTCAGGTTTACCAATCAATGAACTCACTATTAGTTTGAACGAAGGATGGAATCTCATATCAGGCATAAGTACTCCTTTTGTTGTCATAGAGATAAACGACCCAGATGGAATTATCATTTCTGGTACGATTTATGGATTTACTTCGGGTGGCTACTCAAACGCAGAGATTCTTGAGCCGGGGAAAGGATATTGGATTCGGGCAAATAATTCAGGTTATATATCTTTTATAGATAACTCTGGGTTATTACCAGAAGAATGTTACTTAGAACCAGATGTTGGACCTTGTGATGGAGTATGCCCTAGATATTTTTACAATCAAGAAACTGAAGAATGTGAAGAATTTGCTTGGGGATGTTGTGAAGGATTGGTTCCATTTGATACTTTAGAAGAATGTATTAGTACTTGTGAATAATTTGCTCATCTTGCTTTTGTATTGGGAGAGTTTGTGCAGACAAAGAAAATGGTGCTGTTGAAGTAGCACCTCTTTGTAAAAAGTGGGGATGGGATAAATTGAAGAGGTGAATAATAGGTGGCTATTAACATTGAAGATGCTTTAAAGCATTTAGCAGGTTCAGACAGACGGTTTAGTAAATTAATTAAAAAATTTGGCAGCCCTAACTTTGAGCCACAGGATAATTATTTTAAATCCCTGGTCAGATCGATTATTTACCAGCAACTCTCAGGAAAGTCGGCATTTGCAATATACAGCAGGTTGTTAAAATTATTCCCAGTAGATCAATTCCCAAGTCCAAATGAGCTTCTTTTAATATCCGATCAAATTTACCGGGATATCGGATTGTCAAAACTAAAGGCAATTATTATTGAGGAAATTGCAAAAGCATTTAAGAGCAC
>CAZOUJ010000068.1:0-5076 GCA_964582955.1 uncultured bacterium | reverse complement strand
CATATTATCAAATTACATTTGGAGGTGAGTTTTAATATTAATCATAAATCACCTTCTTTAAGAATAGTCCCTGTGCTGGAGCCCTCACAACAACCGCTTCAGTTTCTTCATTATACAGCAGGTTTTTAAAATTATTCCCAGCAAACCATTTTCCCGTTCCAGATGAGCTCCTCTTAATATCCAATCAAATTTACCGTGATATCGGATTGTCAAAACAAAAAGCAGTTTACATTAAAGAAATTGCAAAAGCATTTAAGAACAAAACCGTTCAATCAGACAAATTAAATGAAATGACAAATGACCTCATCAGAAATAGTCTAATAAAGATCAAGGGGATTGGACCTTGGACAATAGATATGTTTTTGATGTTTACTCTAAATAGGCCCGATATACTTCCCACAGGAGATTTGGGCATTCAAAAAGGATATATGGTCTTTTTTGATATAGATTTTCTCCCAGGTAAAGACTATATGATCAAAAATGCGGAAAAATGGAGACCTTTTAGAACTGTTGCATGCTGGTATTTATGGAAACTCGTTGATGAAGATTTTCAATGGTAAATATATTTTATTTAATGCAATTTTACTTTGCTGCATTGGGATGCTTTACCCACCTTTTTGTAAAAAAGTGTGGATGGGATAATTTGAGTAAGTGAAAAGACTTTTTTTTATAGCACTGTTGGTTATCCTTGCATGAGAGGACACAGCCTGCTGATTGTATAAAAAGGGAATTTATACTTAAATTTAACCATGATCACTCTCCTCTCTCCTGCAAAAAAACTCTCAATTGAGTGCAGTGCCATGGAACACCCACAGACGCAGTGTGCTTTTTTAGATCAATCCCGTGAGATAGTTAACATTCTTAAAAATTTTGATCCCATTGACCTTCAAAATTTAATGGGCATTAGCGAAAACTTATCCTTCTTAAACTTTGAGAGGTTCAAAAACTGGAGACTCCCATTTAGCACTGACTCAGCGAGACAAGCAATCTTCTCTTTCATGGGAGACACATATGTTGGACTTGACGCAGGCACATTTACCAATAAGGATTTACAATTCGCACAGGATAACACACGAATACTTTCTGGACTATATGGATTGTTGCGCCCGATGGATATTATCATGCCATATAGACTAGAGATGGGCACCAAACTAAAAACTAACAGAGGAACATCTCTTTCTGATTTTTGGAGTACTCTCATTTCTAAGTTGCTTAATGATGAACTAGTTTCCCATGGAAAGAGCATCATAATAAATTGTGCCTCAGTGGAATATTTTAAGGCAGTTAATATGAAAATATTGAAGGCCAAAGTTGTTACACCTGTTTTTAAAGAAATTAGAAATGGAAGGCCAAGGATCATATCTTTTTTTGCAAAGAAAGCCAGGGGAGCAATGGCACGATACATTATTACCAATCAAATCAATGATATAGATGGAATCATCTCATTTGATCTGGATAACTATTCATACAATGAGTCACTCTCCTCAAGATACGAACCAGTGTTCACAAGATACAGTGCCTAAATATTATCAATGATAACAATCTTTCCCGAGATACATTCCATCCACCCAGACCTTGGGGGCACCCTCTGTGTTTTAGATATTACTACCTCTTTGCAAAAAAGTGTGGATTGGGTAAATTTGGATAATTAAATGGGTTTTAGTAAACTAATTAAAATGCGGGAGCTAATATGATTTTAGAAACATTATTTAGTATAGCACTCTTCATTAATGGTGGACATGTGGTGGATTCTAAATTTGGATTACATCATTATGGTGATGATGATTATAAAGAAATATTTTTTTTAACAAGGGAAGATTCAATTTCCAAGCATTGTATTAGACATTCTAAAATAGAAGATATTCACAAAATCATATACTATCGCCCTAATGAATCTGGTGGAGATATGGTAACAACCTATAAAATATATGACCCTTATCCACACCAAGATATTCCTGAACAAGATACTTTTAATAGTCAAAGACCGTAGAACTAAGTAGTTTTTTTATAATATTGAAATGCCCCTACTCAATCCAAACCCCACATTCGTGGGGTTTTTTGTTTCTCACTTCTTTGTAAAAAAGTGAGTGAGGGGTAAAAATTCTAATACACACTTTTTCGCTGTTTTTATTTTGCTAAATTGACTTTTAAGAGTTACATAATATAAATGATTAATTTTAATAAAAATGTTCTAATTATTTTTTTCCCATTTCTTATAGCCATTATATATGGTTTTGAAAACAATCGTCCTGATAGTCTCTTTCGAGAACTATATAGCAATAAAGGCTGGGATACTATCAGATCAACCGATGATTTTATCTACGTAAAAAAGAAAAAAATTCAAGGGAAAAAACTAGTAGCACTAAGTGTTGAGAAAGATGTAACCCTGCTACCCCACCAAATTACAAATGTGCTTATGGATGTTGAATGTTACAATAAATTTCTAACGGCGGGCCCTAGCTCCAGCTTGTTAGATAAAAACGAATATTTTTTAGATGGGTACCAGTTTATTCCAGTTTCTCTCCCGTTTATTAGTGATAGGAAATATTGTTTCAGAATGACTGATAAAAAGACAGATATACCAAGAGAAGATTTTCTTGTTGAGTGGTACCTTTTGATGGAAGAAGGTAGATACAAGACCTTTCTGCAGGAAAATAATAAAGATATAAAATAAATTGGTATTGGTGAGGGTGACTGGAGAGCAGAACTTAAACCAAATAATTCTTTCAATTTATGTTATAGACTTTATATGGATCCTGGAGGCTTTATTCCCAATTATTTTATTGAGATGATTAATGAAAATAGTATTTTAAATATTTTTAAAGATGTCTTAGCAGAAGTTGAACGGAGAGCTTCAAACTAAAGATGAGAGTATCCCCCATTTTTCTTCTTTTCTCCTTAATATTTCCTGAAAGTAACAGATATTATGATCATAGTAAATCTCACCATACTCCAAATGGATTTACTAATCCCTACTTGAGTTCAGAAAATCAATCGAAATCATTTTCGTCTTTCTGGAAAATGATGAAAGAGGAGAGACCGAAAATCTTGGGGGAACAAAAAATAATAATTACAGATATTAGTGTTATCAATGGTAAAATTAATACACAAAAAGATTTTATGGTATGGATTGGACATTCCACTATTTTAATTCATATGAGTGGAAAAACCATATTGACAGACCCCATTTTTTCAGACCGATGTTCACCCGTACAATTCCTTGGTCCAAAACGTTATTCTGATCCAGCAATATCTGTTGAGAACCTTCCTGAAGTGGATATAATTCTTATAAGTCATAATCATTATGATCACCTAGATAGAAACAGCGTAATAAAACTTGGGAATAAACCAATTTGGATAGTCCCACTTGGACTAAAGGATTGGTTTGAGAATGAAGGTATAACAAATATTAGAGAATATGACTGGTGGGATGAAGATATCGTTAAAGAAATAAAAATTTACTGTTTACCATCTCAGCATTGGTCAAAACGGACCATATTAAATAGTTTTGAAACACTCTGGGCATCTTGGGCGGTCGAAATAAATGATTTTCGTTTTTGGTTCGCAGGAGATACGGGCTATAACCAGTATTTATTCAGTGAGATTGGTGAAAGATTGGGACCGTTTGATCTTTCTGCGATTCCTATTGGGTCATATGAACCTCGATGGTTCATGAAAAATTTTCATGTTAATCCGGATGAATCTGTAATGATACATAAGGATGTTAAATGTCGTAAAAGTGTTGGGATTCATTGGGGAACATTTGTGCTTTCAACAGAACCTTTTGACGCTCCCCCTAAATTATTAAGGCAAGCATTAATAAAAAATAATATAGGGATTGATGAATTTATTACGCCTAAGATTGGTAAAATTATAGAACTTGAAAAATCTGACTAAAATAGTGGGGGTTGGGTAGATTGAGGAGATGAAGAGACTATTACATATATCATTACTGGTGTTTGTAGGTTTGACTCTTGGTCAAAGACTAACAATAAGTACTCCTGATAGTTTAAAGTCTAATAATCAATATTTTAAATTTCACGATCCAAAACATTCTTTAAAAAATCCAATAAATTATTTTAGCTTAATTCATTTTATAGAATACGGATTTTTATCCTTATTAAAATCCATCCAAACTAAACATATGTGGCTATTATCTATTGGATGGGAAATAATTGAGTTATTTATTCCAAATGATTGGGCACGTGAAAGTTGGGCAAATAAATTATGTGATTTGTTGTTCAATTGGGCAGGATTTTACATTGGTAGGCGGCTATTGTAATAACCAATATACTTGCTCTTTAGAGAATAAGTTTCTTTTCCACTTCTTTGTAAAAAAGTGGGGATGGGGTAAATTGAAAAGATGAAATTAAATAAGATTGTAAGAAATGTTTTAGCTGTAATTACGGGTATAGTCCTTGGAAGTGTAGTGAATATGGGAATTATTAACCTGCAATATTCTTTTATTTCTTTACCAGAAGGAGTTGATGTTACTAACACGGAAAGCTTAAAATCATCCATGCATTTGTTTGAACCTAAACATTTTATTTTTCCATTTTTAGCACATGCTATTGGTACTTTGGGTGGTGCTTATTTAGCTGCTAGAATTGCAGCAAGTCACAAAATGAATATTGCTTTGGGAATAGTTATATTTTTCTTAATTGGTGGTATCTCAATGGTATTTTTGATTCCTTCTCCAATTTGGTTTGCGATACTTGATTTATCACTAGCCTATATTCCAATGGGGTGGCTAAGTGGGAGATTAGCTGCTAAATCATAAATATATAATTCATTCTACATTAATATGGACTTTTGGTGCGGAATGGTTAATAATTATTATTGAGTAAATGAGAAAGGAAAACTATAGAAATATTGCAATAATCGCCCATGTAGATCATGGGAAAACTACCCTTGTAGATGCAATGTTAAAACAGAGTGGTACTTTCAAGGCTCACCAGGAGGTAGCGGATAGAGTAATGGATTCAATGGATCTTGAAAAAGAACGCGGTATTACAATCACCGCAAAAAATACAGCAATTTTTTATAATAAAGTAAAGATCAATATTCTTGATACTC
>CAZOUJ010000067.1:4034-8132 GCA_964582955.1 uncultured bacterium | reverse complement strand
ATGCACATCATCCAACAGAAGTACGTGCAACATTAGATGCTGCAAAAGATGGATGGAACCGGAGAATTATTGCAGTATTTCAACCCCATCTTTTTTCAAGAACACGGGATTTTTATCAGGATTTTGCTGACTCATTTTCTATAGCGGCCATTTTAATTGTAACCGAAATATTTCCATCAAGAGAAAAACCTATTGATGGAGTATCAGGTGAATTAGTTGTCCATGCAGCCCAAGAAAAAAACCATCCACAAACATCATATATCGAAGAATGGGAACACCTGAAGAAATCCTTAGACGAACTTGTTAAACCGGGTGACATGGTTATCACAATTGGTGCAGGAAATATATGGAGATTTTGCCAAGAATATTTTGAACATTTATCAGCTAAAACAAATTTATAATGGAATATGAAAAGGAAATATCGAATATGATAAATGGAACCTGCCTCATTAACGAACTCATGTCAAAACATACAACCTACGGTATTGGCGGACCTGTCTCTTTCTATATCAAACCAAAGGATAAAGAGGAGTTAATAAATATTTTATTATTTGCAAAAACTAAAAGCATCCCAATTTATTTTATTGGATCTGGATCAAATCTCCTTGTTTCTGATTCAGGAGTAAAAGGAATAGTTCTTTCATTAGAAAAATCATTGAAAAATATCACATTTTTATCTGAAACAATGCTCTACGCAGAAGGCGGATCTATGTTAGGAAAACTGGTAAAATTATCTGTCAGTAATAACCTCACAGGATTAGAAAGTCTGATTGGTGTACCGGGAACACTTGGTGGTGCTCTGGTTATGAATGCAGGAGCGTTCGGTGGAGAAATATCCAAGTCAATTCAGTCCGTCGATGTCATCAAAATGGATGGAACTGAAAAACAATATTCCTCAAAGGATATTCATTTCCAATACCGTTCTTCGAGTTTCTCAAAGGATGAAATTATTATAGGTGCTACATTTATTTTGAAGAAGGATGATCCAATTAATATAGAAGTGAAACGTCAAAAGGCAAGTCAGGGAAGAAAATTGTCACAACCATTACGTGTTCGATCTGCAGGAAGTGTTTTTAAAAATCCGGAAAACATAGCAGCCGGTTACCTTATTGATCAAGCTGGATTAAAAGGGACGGTTAGAGGTGGTGCAGAAATATCATCAATACATGCAAACTTCTTTGTCAATAATGGGGATGCAACCAGTCATGATTTAGTATCCCTTATTCGCCTTGCTCAAAAAAAAGTATTAAAAATATTTGGGATTCATCTGGACTTAGAAATCAAAACACTAGGCTTTCCAGAAGGAACATTTGAGGCATGAAATTTAAAAATGTTTCATCGATCATTATTCCATCACTTAAATGCGGAATGTTTATCCTTTTGATAGGGAGTTCTTTCAAATGGGTATCTTCTTCACAGAACGTAAACATTTCCAACATAAAAATTACAGGTAATGAACTAATCCCGGCTGAAGAATATCACAAGTTAGTTGATTCTTTCGCAGGAATATCCACTTTCTCCACTGACCTGAGGAAAATATCATCCATAATAGAAAAACACACTCATGTAAGTTCTGCAAGAGTGAGTCGTGTGTTTCCAAATGGATTATTGATAGAAATCATAGAACGACAACCTATAGCAATGGTTAATGCTACTACTCCAATGCTTTTGGATAGATATGGAGTCTTATTTCCAATGAGAGGAGCATTCAGTGACTACACCCTTCCCGTCCTATCACATTTTGTTGCCACTGAAAATTCTTATCATAAAATAAATAAAAACCAATCAAAGTCAATTGCAGCAGCAAAACAAATCCTTCATTTTTTGGCTGATAAACACCCCAGATTATTTGAAAACATTTCTGAATTACGATTGAACAATCATGAAGATTTTGAAATCATTTTACTCGAAAAACCCACCAAAATAGTATTGGGCAAAAACCAGCACATAAAAAAAATAAATGTGTTAATAAATTTTGATGACCAGCTTCAATTACTAGGTAAAAATATTACTGATTATAAAAAACTAGACCTCCGTTATGATAGTCAGGTTGTTGCACTGGAATGGACATGATTAAAAAAGGCACCCTTATCCAGGATCAGACAACCCTTGCTGGTATAGATGTCGGGTCTGCAAAATGTTGCTGTTCCAGCGGTAAGATTAATAATGAAACCGGTAAAATTAAATTGCTGGGAATTGGTGAGAGTAAATCCACAGGGATGAAAAAAGGATCAATCGTGGAGCGTGGTCAAGTGATTGAAGAAATTGAGTCCGCAGTCCGGGATGCAGAATCAATGGCACAAGTGAAAATAGATCGGGCAAATGTCACAATTTCTGGAAATCATATTCGTGGATTAAATACACAGGGAGCTATAGCAATCCACACAAATGGACATGGTCAGATGCCCAATGCACAGCCAATCCAATCAAAGGATATTAATAAAGTGCTGGATATGGCAAGGGCTATTTCATTTCCTATTGACCGAAATATCTTACACGTTATCCCACAGGAATACATCATTGATACGATGGAAGGAGTCATCAATCCAATTGGGATGACTGGACGAAGACTGGAAGCCCGGGTTCATCTTATAACGGTAGCAATTTCATCACTGACAAATATAAAGGATTGCGTAGAGGAATCAGGGATTTCGGTTGATGAAATAATCTATCAGGGATTGGCTTCCGCATTAAGTGTCATCACGAATGATGAAAAAGAGATGGGTGTAGCAGTAATCGATATTGGCGCAGATACATCTGATCTGGTTGTTTTTCACGATGGCGGAGTGAGACACAGTGCTGTCATTCCAATAGGCGGGAACAGTATCACCCATGATATAGCAATGATGCTGCAGATCAGTACTGCGGAAGCAGAAAAAATAAAAAACAAATACGGATCTGCCATTGCATCCATGACCAGTGCTGAACTCGAATTTGAAATTCCTTCAGAAAATGGCAAATTAAAAAGGACTATTTCTGAACATGAATTATCCCGTTATATTGAAGCACGCGCAGGAGAAATCCTCCAGTATATTGCCAAGGAAATGTCCAGAGCAGATATTGAGGGACCTTTAACCTATGGGATTGTGCTCACGGGAGGTGGAGCACAATTGAACCATTTTGCAAAATTATCGGAGAACGAGTTAAATATCAAGACAAGAATTGGAATTCCGACTAATTTTGGAAATATAATCAAATTGGGAACCGAGCCAAAATATGCAGCATCCCTGGGACTATTAAAATGGCAGAAATTTATTCTAAATGAACGGATTCTATTAAACGGAAATTCTGGTTCATTTGGCGGAAAAGTGAAAGGATGGGTTGAAGGAGTGTTAGACTGGACTAAAGGATTCTTTTAATAATAATTAGTAAATATCACATTTGAAAACATACCAACAAGGAGAAAATAATGCTATTTGAATTTGACCCCAAAATGGAACAAAAAGCGAAATTAAAAGTCATCGGTGTCGGCGGAGCAGGAGGGAATGCCATCAATCGTATGATCAGGGCAGATATGACCGGTGTAGATTTCATTGCAATCAATACCGATGCACAAGATCTGGAAAACAATTCTGCTGAACATCGCATCCAGATCGGTAAAACCCTGACCAAAGGTTTAGGAGCCGGAGCAAGGTCTTCCATTGGTCATGAAGCCATGACAACAGACAAAGAAGCTGTTCAAAACGTGATAGATAGTTCAGACATGGTATTCATCACCTGTGGAATGGGTGGAGGCACTGGAACAGGTGCTGCTCCAGTTATCGCACAGATTGCTAATGAACTGGGAATATTGACTGTGGGAATCGTTACACTCCCTTTCAAATTTGAGGGCCCCCGCAGGTTAGAAAGAGCTATGGAAGGAATTTCTGAGATGAAGAAGGTTTGCGATACAGTTATCATAATTCCAAATCAAAAACTAATGTCCATTGTTGATAAGAATACAACACTATCAGATTCCTTTCTATTGGCTGATTCTATACTTCATCAGGCAACGAAAGGAATTTCAGACCTCATTAATGTTCATGGGATGATTAATCTTGACTTCGCAGACGTTGAAACCATTATGAAAAACATGGGCCAGGCAATCATGGGTACAGG
>CAZOUJ010000067.1:3542-4024 GCA_964582955.1 uncultured bacterium | reverse complement strand
GAAGAGCGGGCAGTCCTAGCTGCTCAACAAGCAATCTCTAGTCCACTCTTAGACAGTGCAACCATCAGTGGTGCCCAAGGTGTACTAGTGAATATCACTGGTGATGAGAATATGACATTGCAAGAAGTTGATGAAGCAACTAGTATAATCTTTGAGGAAGCTGGAAAAGATGCTAACATCATATTCGGTGCTGTTCTTGATCCAAATATGAATGGCGAAATTCAGGTTACAGTAATCGCAACAGGATTTAATCAAATTCAGCAGGTAGAGGAGATCGAGGAAACTTCAAAGTATCCCGAATTTCCAAACAAACATTCAAGAGAATTAATGAATAATAGGAATGAAACTTTAGTTCAACAAAAAGAAAATCCCAAGCATGGAGGTGATGAAATCAGTTCCCACGGAAAATCTAAATTCCATTTAGATGATACATCAACCAAAATCAGCGATGATGAATTTCAGCATATTGAGAAAATCCAAAA
>CAZOUJ010000067.1:3206-3460 GCA_964582955.1 uncultured bacterium | reverse complement strand
TTGAAGAGAATGATGTCGTCCAGTTTTAATAAACTGGATATAAAAAGGAAATATTATTAATAAATAATATTCCCTCAAGGAAGACTAAATTTTCTTTCCTTGTGCTCTCAATTTATTAACCACTTTGCGAATACCTTTCTTATCAATGATACGCATCCCCTTAGTTGAAACATTCAAGATAATATAACGTTTCTCATCAGGAAGCCAGAACTTTTTTTTCTGTAAATTTACATTAAACCTACGCCGTGTCTTAT
>CAZOUJ010000067.1:0-3191 GCA_964582955.1 uncultured bacterium | reverse complement strand
GTTCCCAAACATAGGTTTTTTACCGGTTACATCACACACTCTACTCATAATAAATTCCTATCATATTGCATAAATTTTGACGCCAAATTTAATTTAATAAAATCGTGAATAAAATGGAAAGTTTAAATAGTATAATTGAGATACGAATAGCGGATGTTACCGATCTGGATATTATTACTGCAAATAATATCGAAATGTCTCAAGAAGCCGAGAATGAGACATTCGATCCATCAACCATAAGTCACGGAGTTGAAGAAGTGTTGCATAATGCTCATCTTGGGTGGTATTACCTTGCTGAAATTGATGGGAATAATGTTGGACAAATTATGATTAGACGGGAATGGTCTGATTGGAGAAACGGGTATTTCTGGTGGATTCAATCTGTTTTTGTACACAAGGAGCATCGAAAAAAAGGTTTATACACTTCCTTCCATGAACATGTTGTGACAAGAGCAAAAAATATGGGTGCTGTTGGTCTTCGGCTTTGTGTGGATTCAAAAGATAAATACACTCAAAAAGTATATGAACAATTAGGGATAAAAAATTCACATTACTTGTTTTACGAAGAAGACTGGTCTAAATGATTAACTCTGTAAAGATTGGTAATATCACCATCGATATCCCAGTTTTTCTGGCACCCATGGCTGGAGTAACAGATCATTCTTTCCGAATATTGTGCAAGGAGATGGGTGCCGGTGTAGTGTACTCCGAATTTGTCTCTGCACATGGCATAATTCGAGAAAATGAAAAAACCTTGGATATGATACGGTTCACTGATGCTGAACGGCCCATTGGTGTCCAAATATTTGGTGATTCACCGGAGGTCATGGCAAAAGCTGCACGGATGGTAGCAGACAGGTTTAAGCCTGATATCATTGATATTAATTATGGTTGTCCAGTACCCAAAGTAACTAAAAAAGGCGCTGGCTCCGCTGCATTGAAAGATTTATGTCTCATGGACGATATTACTGCTTCTGTTGTGGAATCCGTACCTGAACTTCCCATAACTGTGAAAATGCGAGCTGGTTGGAATACTGATAACATTGTCTCCACAGAAGCGGGGTCACGGTTGGAAAAACTGGGGGTAAAGGCAATTACACTACACCCACGAACCACAAAGCAGCGTTATACAGGGAAAGCCAATTGGGAACTTATAAAAGAATTAAAAAATAGTGTATCTATCCCTGTCATTGGAAATGGTGATATTAAAACTTCAAAGGATGTATTCTTAATGCTTTCCGAAACTGGGTGCGATGCCGTGATGGTAGCAAGGGCTGCTCTGGGTAACCCATGGTTCTTTAAAAATACTGTGGCCCATTTAAATGGTTCTACCCTGTCAAAAAGTCCCACCGTCAATGAAAAAATATCAATTTGCAAACGTCACCTGGAATTACTTATTCAGATCAGGGGGGACCACACCGGTACCAATCTCATGCGGAAACATTTTGGATGGTATATCAAGGGTTTTGAAAGTGCTGGTAAAATCCGGAAGGAACTGGTGACTAGCACTGATTCCGAAGGAATGTTTAAAAGACTGAATGCTTTGGCTTAATAATAAGCTGGAGGTATAATCCTATAGTGTTATATACTTTTTCTCTCACTTATTTTCAAGGAGGTGCTACTTCAACAGCACCATTTTCCTGGTCTGTATAAACTCTCCTGCCTGTATCTGGTAGATGTAGACACCTGCACTAACAGGCCTGCCCATTGAGTCTGTAGCATCCCACTGAATTGACTTGAATCCTGCTTGTTGTGTGGTGTTCACCAGTTGGGTTATCTCTCTACCAAGCATATCAAATACTGTAAGAATGACAAAGGCGTCTTGTGGCAGGTCGTACCTTAAAGTCGTAATAGGATTGAATGGATTGGGGAAGTTCTGATGCAAGGTGAATATTGACGGAACAACAGTTTCCTTGTTTAAAACAAATCTTTCCTCAGATGGAATGGTTATCTCTCCTGTTCCTTCTAGGGTAAAATCTTTACCACTTTCAGATGTTAATACCCAGCTCATGTGTTCTCCAGCTTCAACTTTAATATCATATCCAATATTTAACGTTTCTGAATGGTTTAATACTTCAATCTCACCAGAATCCAGTACATACTTTATGTCACCAGTAAAACGAATGTCAAATGCCATGTCAGGTAATGTCGGTGGCAAACTGTAGCTCAGTATCTCATCCTCAGGTACTTCTACACCAAAATACAAATTGGTTGAGTAATTTTCATTAGTAAAAGAAATCGAATTGGCATCATCCATCCTATTCACAAACATTCCCTGTTTAGCCGAAAGGTCAGAATTGATAGTTATCTCTCCATCTTCTGTTGTGCGAACCCAATATCCCTTTCCTGGCTCTATGGTTTCAGCATTATAGTAAACGACATCCAATCCATATATAGTACCACCCTGAACTATATCATTATCATATACAATATCCGAAGAAATGGAACTGCTCAGTCCTGAAAACAGGTTCCACCCTTCTGAAAGATTTATTGTCAGTTCATTTATTGGAAATCCTGTAAATGACACATTGTCTTCTATATTCATTCTTAAGAGATATCCAACTCCGGGTTCCAGTGACCCCTGCTCTTGGTAGATACCATCAAAGGTGTAGAGGGAACCACTCTGTGCATTTGGAAAAAGGGTTTCATAGCTGTTGTCATCCACTTCTACGGAAAGGCCAACAATGTTCCATCCGGTGTTATAGGATACCATTATTTCTGTAGGACCTCCAGACTCAACATACTCAAATGCTCCCATATCCGGTGCCGAACCAAAATAATCCGAATCCGGGACGTCTGGAAAACCGTCTCCATTTATATCTGCCGTTCCCGCATCAATGCAGGGTGAACTCTCTGATAATGTGTAATCACCAGAGCCTGCAGATATAAAGCGGGGATCAGCGTCAATGTTGCCCTCGCCTGCTGCCCAACCACCCAATACATCGCTGTAAGAAATCTCACCGGTTCCAGGCTCATATCCCTGTCCTCCTGGCCATATAAGCGCATTCGAAGGGCCATATGGTTCATCACAGTCCCAATCTCCGATTCCGATTATATAGGTTGAACAATTGTCATAGATAATTGAGTTGACTATATTAAAATGGCCATAATTACACGACGTTATGCCTGAACCAAAGGAATTCGTATTACCTACAATGTTGCTGTTTATTAGATCTAAGGATCCACCATCT